>DYDE01000078.1 GCA_020718065.1 Marinifilum sp.
TTTTATCAACAATACAGACCTGGAATCATTATTGATCTTGATCGTCAATTGATAAGTTCCTGCTTTGAGTTTTAAGTCATTTCCATTGATTTGAAATTTAACTATTCCATATTGAATCCCATCAAAATTATAAAGCTTTTTTCCCTGCATGTCGTTGATATTAATACAAATATATGCAGGTAACTTTAATGAATAGGTAAGATAAATATACTCTATAAAAGGATTTGGACTTACACTAAAACCATAAAAAGCATCAAACTCATTAATTGAAGATAAAAAAATATAAATCTGTCCGTCAGAAGTAATAACATTTGACTGGAGACCTGCTGCATTTTCGGCTTTCACATTAACATAATAAACCTGATGATCTATAAGCGTCAATCCATTTTTGGTGAATGAAGTATTTGTTCCATTGTCGGTCCAGCCAACCATATTTGTTCCTCCGGGAGTTGTTCCGATTGAATACCAATACTTGGCAATACCTGAATTGGGATCGGTAGTTGCAGCCCAGTTAGCAGATAAAGTAGTTGAAGAATGAGTCGTATCAATATCCCCTCCCACTCCATCATTAATATAAGAGATATCCAGTGGTGTTGTCCAGTCGATATTCAGATCATAATTAAAAATATTCGACAGATTAGAAGCACTATCGCATACAATTGATTTTATTTTAGCAGCAAAAGTAGAAAAATTTGGATTTTGAAACCGAATATCGTTTGTAGCTGAAGTGCCAACAGAAATTGAAACATTTCCAGTACTTCTCGAACGATATATTTTCAATTCATTAACAGATAATTTACAATTTCCAGAGCGGAAAGAGACATAATAACCATTTACTAAATATGGAGAAGGGTCAATCCAGTAGCCCAACAATACATCATCACGAAAAACATCAATTCTTCCGGTAGTTCTGTCGTAAATTACTTTATAGTCGTACCATTGACCTGGGACTGTAACTATATTATTAACAATCTTCTGCTGACTACCAAATGAATTATTAACTGTTTTATAAAATTCCAGTTGATTTGAATTCAAACGAAACCAGATAAAATAAGAATTTCCTCTGTTGGTTTGATGAGCATCGTCGCAAAAGAAATGGAAGCCAAATCGTTTATTTGTTCCACTTCCTTCAACTTTTGCAGTAAACTGATATATATATCTGTTTGATAAGGTCTGATTAACCGGAGTAAAAATATTAGAATTATTTTCGCTTTCATTGCTTTGAACAAGTTCGCCGTTTGAAGCTGTCCACAGTCCGGTAGAATCTGTCCAAAGAGGCAAAGATGTATTATTGAATTCATCAATAAAAAAGCCTCTTTGAGGATTTGCACCCCAATAGCTGCCATCAAAATCTATTACCTGGTAATAGTTTTTTTCTATTCCGCTCAATGCATCATTATCAGTAAAATTAGCAGTAAAGTTTGTCGTTTGCCAATTATTAGTAGCTACAACAGATGTATTTGGCTTTGTCCAATCTACTTTGGTGTTATTAATAACCTGTGCAGACCAATTTCCTGCAACGTCCTTTATGATTGAATTTATTCTACATGTTTCCTGCAATGGGTTTGGACTTTGGTTTCTTATATCATTACCTGCTCCCGGACCAACTGAAACAACCACATCATTGTCTCTGGATTTCCTAACTTTAAAATCATCAAATTGCACATCTGAATCACCATTCCGGAAGGAAATATAACTTCCGCTTTTAAAAGGAGAGGGATCAACCCATGAAGCTACCAATACATTATCCATAAAAACCTGAAGTTTTCCTGAAGATGGATTATAAGTTACTTTAAAATCGTACCATGTATTGGTATTTATCGTTAATGGATTATTTACAACAGCAATATTTAGATTGTTATTTGTGGTTTTATATATTTGAACAGCATCATCATCAGCCCTAAACCATACAAGATAAGAATTTCCTCTTTGAGATTGTGTAGGATTATCCACAAAAAAGTGCAAACCACATCTTCGAAGTGTACCAGTTCCGTTAATATTGGCTGTCCATTGATACATATATTCACTGATACTATCTTGTTTTAAATATGAATAAATATTTGAATTGGTATTTGCCTGCTCTGATTGCCTTAAATGAGAATTATAAATTGTCCAAGTTCCTCCACCACTTGGAACAATCCAATCGGAATGAATGGCAGAAGTAAAATTATCATTAAAATACCCATTTTGATTATTACATCTCCACTCTGTTCCATTATAATCTATTGGTTGATAAAAACTTTTTTCAACTCCACTCCCACCTGCATTATCAGTATCAGTAAATGCAACATTAAAGTTACCATTTACCCAATGGTTAGGATTGTTAATAATAACTGAAGGTGGTATCACATCGCTGGTAACTGAAGCCCAGGAAGCGGCCCATCCGGGTCTGTTTGTTGCACAATCAGAACGAAACTCAATCAATAAAGAACCACCAGTTGAAGTAATCGTAGCAGGACTGGTTGTACCTGTGTAAACTCCGATTAAAGGAGAAAAAACAGAATTGCCATTATAAATGTACATATAATCCCAATTAGCTTCCAAATCGAAACTTGTAAAAGTTAATGTAACAGAAGAAGCATTGGGTGGATTAATTAATGTAAGGGTTCTTTCATCATCACCATAATTTGCGGATGAACCACCTGAATCATAAAAGTTTCCTGTAAGCGTGGTTAATGAAGTTACGGTTGTGGCAGAATTAACAAGTTTATAATAATAAGCCCAATTCCAGTTAATACCTGGATCAGTATGAGATTGATTAGGATAATGCTGATGACCTTTAATTCTCACACAAGCTCCAAGTACATTTAAACCTGAAGTTGCTGCACCATAAAATGTTCTTGAAGGATCTATAACTCTTCTTGTACAAATATTTTTAGTAAGATTTGCAGAACTTTGATACATAGCAACTGTGTACCATGAAGGATCATCTACAAAACCCTCATGTTCGTAACCTATTGTATATGGATTTTCGGAACCAACATGCCATGCCTTATCAATTTCATTTACCATTTGTGTTACCTGCCCGTCAATTGACCTCAGAACATAATGAGCTGAAACCTGAGCATCACAATTTTTAAACCAGGAAATACAGCTTGCATAAGAACCTTGAACCGTATGAAGTGTAATTGCAGAAATAGTAGTTCCATTTCTGCTACTGAAATTACAAGAAGGTGCAGGATTCCAGATTGCTAATGGATAATCTAATAAAGGTATTAATTTTTCTCTATTTGTTATTACAAAATTATTCCCCTCATTGTTGGTTATTTCGGAATCATAAATCATTACCTTTTGAGAACTGAGTACATTATAGTTTTCAATACCAAAAATTTCTTTTAAATCCGTCTTATAAAGTGGAAAAGAACAAAGCTGACTATAATAAGGAGTATTAAGAAAAGTGAGTACAGAATAAAGATGAGCGTTTAATGCAAAGTTTTGCTGGAGATTTTGGTCAGGTAATTCACACAAAGCAATCAAAACCGGTATTTGTGACTTTACGGAATTGTCTTGTATTTTTAAATCATTTTGAATAATAGTGTATGCTTTTGCATAAGCCATTATTTGCGATTCAGGGTTTTCTATCATTTCTTTTACAGCAAATCCTGATAGTTTAGAAACATATAACAAATTGTTCCTGAAATAGTTTTTCCCATCTAAAATAAGTCCCATTACTCCATAAAACTTTGGCATACCAGTACAACTTTCTTTTTCGGAAGAAGCAATATGTCTAAATCTTGTAGAAGTAAAAGATACTGCTTCCAAAATACCTCTTGGTATTTGTGGGTATTGTACATAAGCATTTTCAAAAAAAACATTATTTAAATTATAATTGCTCTCAATTATTGCTTTGGTATCTTCAATATTTTGAGATAATAATTGAACTTTACTGAAAGAAATCAGCAATAGGAAACATATAACTATTTTTGCTTTCATATAAGAAAATCTTAATTATTAAGTTGTAATTGAGTATAAAGATACTTTACTTATTATAAAATGTAATAAAAAAATCCTTTCTATTATTCAAAAATAATAGAAAGGATAATGAAAAACAATAATATAATTAGTAAAAGGAAATCTATTCCTTTACATTTTTAATAAATTTAAATGTTGAACCATTCTGCAATTTTATCAGGTAGATTCCAGGTAAAAAACCACTGGTTTCAATTGCTGTCTTTTCTATTATGTTTCCTTTGAATATTTCCTGACCAAAAGAATTAATAATTACAAATCCGGTACTTTGTGTATTGCCATTTAATTCTATGTTTAATTCATTTTTAACAGGATTAGGATAAACATTAAGTGTTTTTAGGTTTTTATCAGATTCAATACCAACATTTGTCAATACATTTGTATGGGTCCATGTATGCCCACCACCAGAACACAGCCATGAATAAGTTCCTGTTTTCTTACCTTCGCCATACCACGGATCCATATAATATAACATGTCTCCAGAAACCCCATGTCCAACAATAAAATGTCCTCCACCAGAAGTCCATGCCCAGCGAGTTACAAAAAGTCTGTTTGCTTGAATATTTGTGTTAATATCACTTAAAGATAATGACGAACCTACTCCATTATTTGCCAGAAATGCAAAGTGAACCAAAATATCCTGAATACTTCCTGGATATCCCCAGTTATAATTCCAATAATTACATCCCAAACCTGCATTGTCGCAACAATCAGTTGTTCCAAAACTATGCCATGTGGCAACTGTTCTGGTATATTCAGCTATTTCGCATTGAGGAGTTGGAACAGAATAATAATCCAAAACACATGCAGAAACACCAGCCCAACACCATTGATCTTGTTCCTGAAATATTTCATTTACATTTAAAACCTGTGCTTTCGATTGAACATTTGCAATCAAAGCTATTCCAAATATCAAGCTTATAATCTTTTTCATCTTTAATTATTCTTTACCATGTTAATAATATCAACCAAATTATATGATTTACCTTTTCCGTTTTGAATTGGAATAAACTTTAATTGTTCATTAGTGGTTTTCTCTATAATAAAATCTGATTTAAGTTCATAAACCCTAAGCAAACCAATCGTTTCATCTGTCTTTTGCTGAAAAAATTCTTTTGCAAGTAACCTTGCACCATAATCTACTGCTTTATATTCGTTATTTTCTTTAATAATAGTAAGCAAAGCTCTGTATTCATTTTCAACGACTACAGGGACTCTCCATGTTGCAGTAAAAACGATGCCGGAATCAATCAACGTATATATTTTAACAGGATTGTCAAATGTGATCTTTTTAAACTCCTCTTTATTATTGAAACCGTAATCGCCAATATTTGTTTCAGGGATGTTATCAATAAATAAATGAATTTGATTTTTTGCAACCTTCAAAATAGAATCAGTTTCTGGATTTTGATCCTTTACCAAAGGAGATCTATTAATTTGCTGCGAATATACAACAGTAGAAATAGCAAATGCTACAATAAAAGCAAAATAAAGTATTGCATTTTTTTTCATGTTTGTTTGTTTAATTTATTGTTTAATAATATTACTCTTTTATCTTTTTGAGCTTTAATCCTGAAAAAAACAACTTATTGTCTGTAAATCTGAGGGTGTATCCGGTAGAGCGTCCTATCCCTTCAACAATAGCTTCATTTTCCGATATGGGATTAATTAACATTCGCACAGTACCACCTGTAAAATCCTTACCCTTAAGGGTTAAATAATCATTATTTAAAAATATTTCGATATCGTTCACCAACTTAAAATTAGAATTGTCATTAAGAATAGTATATTTACCGATGCGTTTTTTCCAGATATCTGATATTTCTGATTTTGTAACTTTTATACCAGCAAGTGTACTGTCTTTATTATTATTTGAAAATAACAAAACGGAATTAATGCCTTCTATTTCTGCAAATTTAACCTGTTGTTTCTTTTGAGTTAACGGAATAAAACCAAAAAGTTTTATTCTTGGAATAAAAGCCCCTTTATCGTTCATTCTTAAGATTATCTTAATACCTCCATAATTTGAAACCAATTTGTTTCTTTTGGCTATAACATTTACAGGAGTTGTTCCTAAAAGGTAATCGCCCTGAAATTTTTTCAAGAACTTCTTCTTTGCTTTAACGTAATGGATTTTATTTGTTTTATTTTCTTTAACCACATCAGGGGGATCAAGTCCTTTGTTTACATCCAATGTACGTTTTAAAACAAACCTGGCAATTTTACTTGCAATTTTAGCACCGTTATCAGAATTAGTAAGAACAACTACACCTAGTTTTTGTTTTGGTAAGGTCATCAATGAAGCATGATACACATAAGTGTCACCTCCATGTTGTGCAATTCCACCTGCATAATCCCAATTTTCATTCCCATCAGAAAGAAACCAAGACAAACCCATTTTAAGATCCAAATCTAATGGAATATTTTTGTTTTGTTGACTTTGCATTTCTTTATGAGTTTCGGCTAATATTATCTGTTTATCATTGGACATCCCATTATTAAAAGTCATTTTAATAAAATCAGCAAGATCAAGCACATTTGTATGAAGGAATGCAGCAGGCAAATCGCGTAAACCAGGTTCATTATACTCAACTCCTTTAACATATCCTTTCGAATAAAGTCTTTCCATTTCTGATGTTAATTCAAATGAAGAGTTATCCATCCCCATAGGTTTAAATATATTTTTTTTTGTATAATCAATGAATGACTTATTACTAACACGTTCTACCAAACAACCCAATAAACTATATCCGGGATTTGAATAGGAAAAACAAAAATCTGGTGGTGAACAAGTATAATCATTATTTAAATATTCGATAATACTGGTAAAAGGTTTTGGTTCATCAGAAAAAAAGCCATTGAAGATATCAGAGGGCAATCCTGAATGGTGTGTCATTATATTTCTTGCTGTTATTTCGCCCTTTTCTACATACCTTGTTTTTATTGAAAATTCAGGAATGTATATGCTTATTGGGTCATCTATATCTAAAAGATTTTTCTCTACAAGTTGCATCACTGCCAAAGATGTAAATAATTTAGAAACAGAACCAACCCTGTAAATAGTTTTGGGAGTAGCTTCAATGTTGTTAGCTTTGTCGGCATATCCAAAACCTTTTGTCCAAATTACTTCCTGATCATCAACCAATGCAATGCTCAAACCAACAACATTATAGTTCTTCATTTCTTTTTGAACGTAATCGGAAAGCTCTTTTTTTAAAGCTTTAAAATCGTTGCTGTTTTCCTGACTATAACTTGTTAAAAAAGTAATAAAAATAAACAGTATAGATAAGCAATATCTTATTCTTTGCATTTGAATGTAATTAAGATTTATTTTTTTTTGGAAAGCTGATGAAAAAACTGCTTCAATTCCTCTTTTTTTGCTGGTGACAAAGAGTGCCATCTTTTATTCTGCACTGCACCTTCCAGTGCATACAACTTACACAAGCAAACAGAATTGTCAATAGCTGCAATTCTAATAAAAGCCTGCTCACTACCAACGTTCTTTAAATCTTTTGCTGATTTAATATCTGCTTGTTGAAGCATTTCTGCCAACACTGAACCTATGTTTGGCATATCTGTCAGTTTTTCCATTTCCAATTATAATTATTTTATAAAATTAATAAAACTAAATATAAAAAAGAAAGTTTTGCCATAATAATAGCAAAACCAACGTAAAATTGTAATATAAAAAAAAAGTGTCTGGGCTGCTCAATTCCTGACACTTTTTTTGCTACCAATTAATTAACTAAAATTTAAAAACATGAAAAAACTAAATTCGTATTTGTAATATTTATTAAAAATTATGTTTATCTTTAATATTATAAAATTACAATAAAAAGTATAAAATAACAAGCGTAAATTTCATTAAAATACATGTGTATTTTTACTGATTTATAATAAATAATCAATTTTATTATAAAAAAATATTTATGTTGCTTGGCTATTATGCTACTTTTTGTCTTTGTTCCAGAAATCGATATCTAATAAATAGCTTCCATCAGATTGTTTGCGCCACACATTAATGTATTTTACAGTTACTTTGTAAATAGAATCCTTGTACAGGAACTTTGAATTGGCTTTTCCTGTTTCATATATTACCTCAGCATCTCCATCTACGGTGAATATGTCGGTTTTCATTTCAAGGGTTTTGGATGTTTTGAAATCTTCTGCCCAAAAGGCTTTAATACTATCTCTTCCATGAACAAAATCATATCCATTAGGACAGAGTTTTGCTGAATCGGTGTACATTGCTGCTACTTTACTGGCATCTCCTGACTTAAAGCACTCACCAAGTAAAGTGTTTTGGCTTTCTATTATTTTTCTCATTTCCTCTTTTGAAAGTTTTTTTTCTGTATGCTGACAAGAAATTAAAGATATAACTAACGCAGCAAGTGTAATAATAATGATTGATTTCTTTTTCATTTTATTTTTTGGGTTTAGGTTAATATATATAGTATTTGTTTAATGCCTTTTTTAATTCATTGTTAGAAATTTAAACGCAGTTTCAAAGCTATAAAATTATTTTTAATAAAAAATTGAAGTGGAAGCTTTAAAATAAGTGAAGAGTGAATAACTAATAGTGGAGAGTGAATAACTTATCGTGGAAGCTTCGATACTTTTCATTTCCGAAGCAATTCTTTTCATGGCGGAAGGGCAACTTATCATGGCGAAAGCATAATCTTTCATGGCAGGAAGCAAAATCTTTCATGGCGGAAGCAAAATCTTTCATGGCAGGAGCATAATCTTTCATGGCGGAAGCATAATCTTTCATGGCGGAAGCAAAATCTTTCGTGGCGGATGCGTTTTTTTTCATGGCAGGAGCATAATTTTTCATGGCGGGAGCATTTTTCTTCATGGCGGAAGCAAATTCTTTCATGGCGGAAGCATTTTTCTTCGTGGCGGGCGTTTGTCATTCCCACTTTACCCCCTAAATTACCATATTTTTTGATCTAATTTCCCATTTTGCTTTTTTGCTTATTGTAATATTCAAAATTTTCGAAATCTATAATTTTAAAAAATATATTTTATATAATTGTGGTTTTGTTTGAATTGATTTATATTTGTTATTGAATAAAACATTAAAAATATAATTATGACAATAGAAGTATTTATATCAATTTTGGGTGCAATCACTGCAATAACAGTTTCCTTAATTGGCGCTTGGTTAGCTAATAGAAGTAGCATCATATTACAGACAAGAAAATTAAAAGAGGAGCACTATGTAGCATATATTGAAGCATTACATAATCTTGCAGGTAGTAATAATAAAGAGGAAACAAAAAAATACGTATTTGCAAGAGATAAGCTTTTTTTAATTGCTAGTGAAGATGTAATAAAAAAAATGTTTCAATTCGAAATTGAAGGTGTTGGAAAGCCAAATGATATTCATGATATCTATTTAACTGAAATGATTAAATCAATAAGAAAAGATTTGAAATTAAAGGACAAAGATTTCCCTAAAATATATCTTAAAGAATAAATTATACTTATAACGAAGTATTACAGATTATCTTGAATTTTCAAAAGAATGTCATTCCAAAACAAAGTATGCAATTATTTAAATATTTGTTGCTTTTTTTTTATTTGTGTATTATATTTGTATTATATTAATTTTAGATTTCAACAAATATGATTTCTGTAATTGAAAGATTTTATATTCAATACAATTTAAGTAGGAGTTAAAGATATAAACAGAAATAAAGGAATGAATACAGCTAGTACAAGCGATTTGGACAGATATATAGCAGATTTCCCCGAAGAAACCCGGGTTCTTTTAGAACAAATGCGGGCAACCATTAGAGAAGCTGCACCGGAAGCAGAAGAAAGTATTAATTATGCTATGCCAGCATACAAAATATACAATAGACCATTGGTGTATTTTTCAGGGTATAAAAATCATATTGGTTTTTATGCAACACCGACAGGTCATAAAGAGTTTGAAGAAGAACTTTCAAAATACAAACAAGGAAAAGGTTCTGTTCAATTTCCTCTTGATGAACCTCTGCCACTTGAGCTGATTAGCAAGATCGTAAAATTCAGAGTAAAAGAAAACCTGCAAAAAACAAAAACAATTAAGAGTTAATTGCAGTCCTGAATCTCAGCTTTGTTAAATTCTAAAAATTAATTATTTAATGGATTTTGATAATATAATCCGTTACTATTATTATATATCAGGATTATCAATTATTACAAACCAAATAAATATATTAAATATGGAGACAAATGAAAATAAAACAATCAAAATTAGGACAGAAATTTATGAAAGTATAGGCAAGATATGGGAATACTGGACTAAACCTGAACACATTATGAAATGGAACAATGCCAGCGATGACTGGCATACTCCAAGAGCTGAAAACAACTTTAAAGTTGGAGGTAAATTCTTATACAGAATGGAAGCCAAAGATGGGAGTTTGGGATTTGATTTTTGGGGAATTTATGATATAGTGGTTTCCCAAAAGCAAATAGAATATACCTTAGGAGATGACCGAAAAGTGAAGATAATTTTCACTAAAAAAGATTAGGGTATTGAGGTGGAAGAAACATTTGAAGCAGAACACGAAAATTCTATAGAAATGCAGCGTTTTGGCTGGCAATCTATTCTCAATAACTTTAAAAAATATACAGAATCAAACAAAATTAAATGAATAACCTCGAGGCTCTGCCTCGAGGTATCTGGGTAATATTAGCCACAGATTCACGCAGATGTTCTGTGATAATTTGTGAAATCTGTGGCAAAGAAATAACAACAACAAATTGCTTATGCATACCCCGAGGCAGAGCCTCGAGGAATTCATTAATTAAAACTAAAAATAATGAAAAATCAAATAACACCATGCTTATGGTTTGAAAACCAAGCCGAAGCAGCAGCAAATTTTTATACTTCTGTTTTCAAAAACTCAAAAATCGAAAACATCAGTCGATATAGCAAAGAAGGCTTTGAAATTCATGGTCAAAAAGAAGGTAGCGTATTGACAGTAAATTTTCAAATAAATGGGCAATCTTTTGTTGCCTTAAATGGAGGTCCTTTTTTCAAATTCAATGAATCAGTTTCGTTTCAAGTGTTCTGTGATACACAGGAAGAAATTGATAACTATTGGGAAAAGCTCACTGCAGAAGGAGAAGAAAGCCAGTGTGGCTGGCTCAAAGATAAATTTGGCCTTTCGTGGCAAATAATACCGAACATACTTTCGGAACTAATGAGCGATCCTGCAAAAGCAGGGAAAGTTACGGAAGCATTTCTGAAAATGAAGAAATTCGATATCGAAAAATTAGTGAAAGCATCAAAATGATTTTTTTAAAAATTGTAAAATAAATATTAATTATAAACCTTTAAATCTTAATAATATGAAAAAAATGAATCCCGTAGTACATTTTGAAATGCCAGCAGAAGACAGAAAACGCATGGCAGATTTCTATAGCAATGTGTTTGGATGGCAAACACAATTGATGGGTGAGAAAATGGGCAACTATGTAACAGTAGTTACTTCAGAAACAGGCGAAGACGGACGACCAAAGATGCCCGGAAGCATCAATGGTGGTTTTTATCCTAAAATGGAAAACGAAGCAAATAATTACCCTTCTGTTGTTATAGCCGTTGATGACATCCATGAATCAATGAAACAAATAAAAAATGCAGGAGGCAAACTACTTGGGGAACCAATGCAAATTCCAAGTGTTGGATGGTATGTTTCTTTTATAGATACAGAAGGAAACCGGGTTAGCATACTTCAACCGATTATGAATTGATGGTTTTGTAAATAGTGTCAGCGAGAAAACGCCAATAATTTCGTTACTCTTGTTTTGAAAACAGTCGTTTACCCATGTAAACTCCTTGATTTTCAAAACTACGAAAGCCTCATTCTTGGCGTTTTCTTATCTGACACTGAGTTTTCTTGCAAACACTAAATAATTGAAATTACAATTGGAGGGCTCTAAATATTAAATTTCTCCCACAGATTTCGCTAATTTTCGCAGAACAAATAAAACAACGTATTGAAAATCAATCTGCGAATATTTTAGAAATCTGCGGGAAACTATTTTTTTTGAATTTTTAGAACTGTCCTAAATCTTATCTATTATATTTCGTCCTGAATTCAGGTTTTTATGTTTTTTTAAATTCAAATTCTGATATTTGTGAAATTATTTATAATTTGCAACTATTCTCTTAAACATAAAAATGAGGTATTTACTTTTAGGCATTATATCTTGCATCCTGTCTATTGGAACTATTGCGGCTGGAAATAATGATCCATTGTTGTTGAATGACAGATCGGAATATCTTATTCATGAAAATTTTAAAATTTATCTTGATGCTTCCAATAAGCTTTCATTATCACAGGTTATAAATAAATATCAGGAAGGGCAATTTATAGATGCAAATGAAAGAAATACAAAAATAGCTCCTTTTAAATCTTATTGGTTACGTATCGAGTTAATCAATAATCAACCCGACGAATTGATGTGGATGCTGCATCTTAATGCACAAATATCTCATGTTTGGGCGTATTCATTTATCGAAAAAACAATAAATTCAGAACCTGTTTTAACCGATAGTTCTTTGGCTGTATTATTTTATATTTCTGACAATCGGGTGCTTCTTCCTGCACATTATGGAGTAAAGAACATTTATTATATAAAACTACATAATATTCTGAATATGCCTGTCGGAATATCTAAAATGTATCTAAATTCATCCAATGGGTATAGACAATACTGGCTTACGCATGGATTGCTGGTGGGATTGGTAATTGGAGGTTTATTTGTGATGATGTTGTATGGATTAATTACCTTAATTCGTAATCCGCAAACTTTATTTCTTTACTATTTTCTTTATATTTTTATTATTTTAGTTTATATACTGCTGAGTTGTTTCATTGGCAATCAATATATTTTTATAAGCAATCCCTGGTTTGGTTACAAAAGCAATATTATTCTATTAATAGCTTTCTTTTTTTATTTTCCCTTTATTCGGAAAATGACCATAAATAAATTGAATACCAAGATAGATCGTCGGCTTTTTAACCCATTTATCATTATCATGTTTATAAATAGCAGCATCGTATCAGTAATAGCATTTATAAATGAAGCTTTGTTCAAGACTTTCATGGACTTCACCTTACTAATTTATTCCGTTTGGTCAATTGTTTTAGTTATTAGTCTATGGCGGACAAACCAAAAACTCGGTCGTGTTATTTTAATTGGAACAGCTTGTTTGGTAACAGGTGGATTTTTTCAGGTTCTATTTAGCATATTGGATATTATTGAAGAAAATCACTTTTTTAATATTGGTGTTTTTATTGAATTGTTGGTTTTCACTTATGTTATTACGGAATTACAGAAGCAAAAAGAATTAGATCTTTTGGATTCCAAGTATAAATTAGATAACAAACAACGTGAGCTTACTCAAAAAGCATTGCACCTTGCACAGCAGGATGAAATATTGGGAAGCATTAAAAACCAATTGTTGGAAATAAAAGGGGAGAAACAGCAAACCAATGAAGCAGTGCTGAATATACTCTCAAATGTTGATATGTATATGAAGATTAATTCGTGGGACGATTTTGAAAAGTATTTTACTGAAGTTCATCCGGATTTTTACACAAAATTAAAATCTATTTATCCCGATTTAACACAAAACGAAGTACGGGTATGTGCCATGCTCAAGCTCAACCTCAACACCAAACAAATTGCCGAGGTTTTCCGCAAAACTTCTAAAAGCATAGAAGTAACCCGAACCCGTATTCGCCAAAAATTAGGACTTGCGAGAGACGAGAATTTATTCGATAAACTTTCTCAAATTTAATTCTGCTTTATAATGATGATATATTTAAAAAGAATGCAGGTTTCCTTAATTAACAAATTTATCCTTAGCTGTTTCTTCATATTCCTTTTTGTTCCAGTTATTAGAGGCAATGACACCTTAATCCTAAAAGAAAATATAAAATATCCTCTATTTGAACATTTGGAGTATTATCAGGATAGTACAAATTCTCTTACTATAAATGATATAAATCTTAGATGTAGAGAAGGTCGTTTTTCCTCTTTTGCTGAAATACCTCATACACTTTTGCCCAAGAAAACATATTGGTTTCATTTCATCATTAAAAATCAAATACCCAATTCCTATTCCTATTCCTGGATGATTAATGCAAATGCTCCTATTTCGCAACTAGAATTATATACGATCACTCCAAACGATACATTAAAAACAGTTCAACAGTCGGTAAATAATTACCATAAGATTAAAATTACCTGTAATACCAGTTCTGGAACAGTTACAGAATATTACATCAGCATTTACCAGGAAAATGCGATTGATTTTAGTATTGTTAATTGCTATCTCTCCCCTCATAATTATTATTTAAAAGAATTTATCACCCAGTCGGTTTATACGGGAATATTAATTGGAATCATGTTGTTAATTATGATATACAACATATTCAAGTTTATCAATAAATACAAAAAAGTATATCTCATTTATGTGATCTATATAATTTTCTCTATTATACTTGTAATACAAGGCTCCTATTTGCTTGAATATGTTATATACCCTGCCAATCAGTACAAATTAATCTGGTTGTATATGTCACTATCAGTGGGTGACATATTTTATATATGGTTTATTCGTGAATTTATAGAACCAGCAAATATTCCTGCAAGAATTGACAACTACTTCTACAAACCCTTTTTGGGAATTGTAATTTTATCAAATATCATTCTCGGAATATTGGCATACCAAGACTCATTCAGTTTTATAACTTTTTATTACCTGATACCTATTCTTTATGCATTGATAGGAATAATACTTGCAATACTCCTTATCATTTATGTTAAAAAACCGGAATCAAAATATACACTTATCGGAAATGTCATTGCTATTTCGTCAGGTGTTGTTGCTTTGTTATTCGATTTTTCAACAAAAATTGAAAACAACCACATCTATAATGCAGGAGTGTTGATTGATATATTTTTCTTTACCTATGCATTAAGCCTTAAAGAAAAAAGAGAGGAAGACAATAAGCACCAGCAGGAAATACAATATAAACTGCTACAGGTAACTTTGGATAACAAACAACGTGAGCTTACTCAAAAAGCATTGCATCTTGCACAGCAGGATGAAATATTGGGAACCATTAAAAACCAATTGATGGAAATAAAAGGGGAGAAACAGCAAACCAATGATGCAGTGCTGAATATACTCTCAAATGTTGATATGTATATGAAGATCAATTCGTGGGACGATTTTGAAAAGTACTTTACAGAAGTACATCCGGATTTTTACACAAAATTAAAATCTATTTATCCCGATCTAACACAAAACGAAATACGGGTTTGTGCCATGCTCAAACTCAACCTCAACACCAAACAAATTGCCGAAGTTTTCCGCAAAACTTCTAAAAGCATAGAAGTAACCCGAACCAGAATCCGCCAAAAACTCGGACTTACAAGAGACGAAAATTTATTCGATAAACTTTCACAGATTTAATTTCCTTCTTTTATAAATCATTGATTTTCTTTACTGAGTGTTTTTGTAGGGTGCTTTTTTGCCATTCCTAAAATACTTCTTCTTAGGTTTGCCTCATTAGAATAATAAACAATATATTATTAATCCACAAAATTCCATAATGACTTAAATATACTTTTCTAAAAATATATAATTTGTTTATTCAGTTTTGTGGTTAAAAATGTAAGGATTAAGCTCTTGGTATAAAAACAAGAAGGTGAAAAATAAGACTAAATTTAAATATATATTGCTAAGATCTAATTTATACAGCAAAATTTAAACAAAAAAATGAATCAAATAGATAATTTGTTTGCCACAGATTTCGCAGATTATCACAGATTTATTTGCGTAAATCTGTGCAATCTGTGGCGAATATTTCACGATATATTTTCAACATAACGCCTTCTTTATATATTGCTGTTAAAATAGAACTAAACTATATAAATTAAACAAAATCAAATAATTATTAATAACAACTAAATTAAAAAAGACATGAAAAAAATTACAATTTTAATGATGGTATTAATCACTTTAACAATTACAACGAATGCGCAGTGGACTCCGCTGACCACAGGAACAACTAAAAACATCAATGCAATTGAATTTAGCACCACCGACATAGGCTACGCAGTAGGAGTAGATGGTCTCTTCTTGAAAACAACCGATGCCGGAAACAACTGGTTAGAGAACTCATTTGGAGGAAGCTATATTATGAATGATGTCGATTTCTATGATGCAAGCATAGGTTTTGCAGTTGGAAATGATGGTAAAATAATAAAAACAACCAATGGAGGTGCAAACTGGTTAGAACAAATATCGGGAACAACAACTAGTTTGAAATCTGTTCATATGACAAATTCAAATGTAGTATATGCAGTTGGCTATGTAGGGACGATATTAAAAACAACCAATAGTGGGACAAATTGGATTAGTCTTATATCTGGAACAACTGAACTTTTGTATGCAATTGATTTTCCAGCTCTTCATATTGCTTACATAGCTGGATATGATGGCAATGTGCTAAAAACAACCAATTACGGAGCAAACTGGTCAACTTATTCTTGTTGCACTGGTTGTAACCTTAGGACAATTAATATGCAAAGTAGTGGTGATGGATATGCTGGAGGAAGTTCTGGAAGTATATATAAAACTACCAATGGTGGCAGCAATTGGGTTGCTCAAACAAGTGGAACAAGCAGCACAATTAGCTCATTATTCTTTATTGATGAAAATACAGGTTATGCTGCAGGAGCTAGTGGAGTAATACTGAAAACAACAAATGGTGGAACTAACTGGATTGCCCAAACAAGTGGAACTGCATCTAATTTGAATTCTCTTTTTTTCACATCTTCTTCTGTAGGTTATGCAGCAGGATTAAATGGTATTATTGTGAAAACAACAAATGGAGGTATTTCGTTTATAAATGAAACCCAAATATCAGAATTGAGTTTTAATATTTCTCCTAATCCTTCAAATGCTAAAATAACCATAACAGCAAAGGAAGATTTGCAAAATGAAACCCAAGTATGTATTTTCAATGTTCAGGGAGAAATAGTAATATCAAATACTTTCCAAAATACCATTGAAATTAATACATCTTCACTTTCAAAAGGAATTTATTTGGTAAAAATACAAACCAATAAAGGTATCGAAACCAAGAAGTTAATCATTGATTAATCATTTTAAATTTAAATAAACATGAAAAAATTTACATTTTTATTAGTAGTAATAGTTGCTTTGACCATTAGTACAAAAGCGCAGTGGACTCCACTAACAAGCGGGACAACTGAAACACTAAATTCGATTTATATCTATAATTCAAATTATATTTATGCTTGTGGAGATGCAGGCAAAATCTTAAAAACAACAAATACAGGAAATAGCTGGACAACGCTCACCTCAGAAACCACATTCAGATTAAATTCAATTTATTTTACCAATTCAACAGTTGGATACGCTGTTGGTATAGGAGGTACCATAATAAAAACCACCAATGGAGGTACCAACTGGTTTGTTCAGGTAAGTGGTTCAATTGACGCTTTACGTTCAGTTTATTTTTTATCTGTCACCAATGGTTGTGTTGTTGGTGATCATGGAACAATCTTAAAAACGACCAATAGTGGTACAAACTGGCTAACTATTGCAAGTGGCACAACACAAAGATTATATTCCATTTGTTTTCCAACTGTCAGCACAGGTTATGCGGTTGGGATGGCAGGTACTGTTTTAAAAACCGCAAACGGAGGAACAACATGGACAACACTGATAAGCGGAACAACCAATGATTTAATGTCAGTTTACTTTACAACTTTTAATAATGGATATGTGGTTGGCGAAAATGGAACAATTAGAAGAACAACTGATGGAGGGAGCAATTGGATTATACGAGACCTTGGAACTTCTGATTATTTTTATTCTGTTAATTTTCCAACTTCACAAACGGGTTATATTGCAGCCTTAGGTGGAATGATTTATAAAACTACCAATAGCGGAACAAACTGGGTTCTTCAAATGAACGCCTCCAACAATTTAAGATCAGTTGCGTTTGCAGATATTACTACCGGATATGTAGTTGGAGAAAATGGTGCTATTCTCAAAACAACGAATGGCGGGGTTGGTTTTTTTGATGATTATCATTCTCCTGAATCTTCATTTAATCTCTATCCCAATCCATCAAACAGCAAAATTACCATAACAGCAAAGGATAATTTGCAAAAAGAATCCATAATAAGCATTTTTAAAGTTCAGGGAGAAGTACTAATATCTAGTACTTTCCAAAACACCATTGAAATAAATACAACTTCATTGTCTAAAGGAATTTATCTTGTAAAAATACAAACTGATAAAGGTATTGAAACAAAGAAGTTAATCATTGAATAATCATTTAATGTACATATATTAGGGCAATTCTGAAAATTCAAAAACAAATAGTTTCCCGCTGATTTCGCAA
>DYDE01000079.1 GCA_020718065.1 Marinifilum sp.
ATAAAAGCGACAACATTAGACGCGTCAGTATTGTTAAATATAGGAATTCTATTTTTTGAATTGAAAAAACCAGATGAAGCAATTTCTTATTATAAAAAAGCTACAAAAATTTGTATTGCCAACAAAGACACCAGTATGCTTGTTAAAGCGCTTAACAATATTGGAAATGCTTATATGTCATTAAAAAATGAATTCGAAAAAGCAGCAACCTATTTTAAATTAGCAGCCGATCTGGCTGAAAAAGCAAACATAAGTTTTACTCTTTGTGTAACTTTAAACAATTTAACAGAAATATACCTGGCATTAAATCAATATGATAAAGCCAAAGAAACAGCTGAAAAGATGTTTCTAATTATGCCTGATAGTCCTTATGTAAACTATAATCTTGCCAGCATTTACAAAACTTCGAAAAATTATGACAAAGCAATTTATTATTATAAAAATTCAATATCCTATACTTTAGGTGAAAAAGAATTAAAACAAGTAATTTTAAAAGATCTTGCAGACACTTATTTTATTAAGGGAGACTACAAACCAGCTTATGAAAGTATTTTAAAATACGTATCTTTAAAAGATTCAATACATACCATTGATATTGAAAAAGCAATTAATGAATTGAGCACAAAATACGAAACAGAAAAAAAAGAAGAAAAAATTAAAAAGCTTATCATTCTTCAAAGACAAAAAACATATATTATTTATGTATTAATATTGGGATTTGTTTTGTTAAATATTATCGTATTCTTTGTATATAGAAGCATAAGAAACAAACGAACCATTGACAAACAATCAATAGAGATTCAAAAACAAAAGATTAGGGAATTAGAAAAAGACAAACAATTGAGTGCCACCAATGCAGTTTTAGAAGGAGAAGAAGTAGAACGAAGACGCCTTGCCCGTGATTTACACGATGGGTTAGGTGGATTATTGTCAGGTGTAAAATTATCTTTAAGCAATATGAAAGACAACGTTATCATTAATAATGAAAATGTTAAGCGATTTGACCATGCACTCGATTTGCTCGACAACTCTATTAAAGAATTAAGAAGAGTAGCCCATAATATGATGCCTGAAACTTTAATAAAATTTGGACTTAAAGAAGCATTGTCTGATTTTTGTCACAATTTCAGCGATAATCCTTACTTAAAAGTGAGTTTTCAGTTTTTTGGTATAGAAAGACGCTTCGATAGTAAGCTCGAAATATCTGTTTATCGTGTTATGCAAGAATTGGTTAATAATTGTATAAAACATGCTGAGGCTAGCTCTTTAATTGTTCAGCTTATTCAGGAAGAAAATCGCTTACATCTCACCATTCAGGATAATGGAAAAGGGTTTGACTTTGAAAAACTTGATTTAAATAAAGGCATAGGCTTTAGCAATGTTCGCACCCGGGTTGAATCTTTGGGAGGTTTATTTAATATTTATTCCACAGTGGGTAAGGGAACAGAAGCAACTATTGAGTTTGACAATATAAAGTAATAATATTTGGTCTTTTTGTTAAAAGTGAATTGTTAACGACCAGATAAGTAAAAAGTTTAAAACAAATTAATTAATATAGATCTTTATTGTAGGGAAATTTAAAAATAGAACATATGAAAATAATGATAGTGGAAGATCACCCGGTAGTTGTAGAAGGATTAAAAAAACTATTACTCGATGCAGGAATTGCAGACCTTTGCCTCACAGCTTCGGACGGAAGAGAATGTCTGTTGTTTCTGATGAGTTTTCAGCCTGATGTGATTTTATTAGATATTAATCTGCCGGATATCAATGGTATTGATCTTTGTAAAACAATAAAAACAAAATACCCCGACTATAAGGTGCTTGCAATTAGTTCTTTTAACGAAAGAAGCTATATTTCGCACATGATGAAAAATGGCGCTTCGGGTTATGTGCTCAAAAATGCTTCTGAAGAAGAAATTATAGAAGCCGTTAAAACGATTCATGCTGGTGGTACTTATCTGGGTGATGATGTAAAAGAAATCCTTAATGAAACAAACAAAAATACTGATATTCCTCTACTTACCAATCGCGAAAAAGAAGTATTGCAATTGCTTGCCGATGGATTTACCAACAAAGAAATTGGTGATAAACTCTTTATAAGTCCATTAACAGTTGATAGTCATCGCAAAAATCTTATTATGAAACTTGAGGCAAAAAACACTCCTTCTTTAATAAAGATAGCTATTAGTAAAAATCTGATCGATTTTAAGGAAGAAAACTACAATTAACCGGATTATACAGCCTTTATTTAATGGAGAACTTCACATAAATAGTAGATTCCACTTTTATTTTTTGAAATTGTATCTCATTATTCTTTGAGTTGAAAGTCGTATTTGAAGAACCCAATACTTTAACTCCATCAATATATGAGTTTGTATAATATGAATTTGAATAATTAATATTTTTCAACGTTTCAGTTTCTCTGACAACAAGAGCCTTTCCTGTCTTTTCACCAATTGCAGCAAGCAAATAATCTGCTTTATTTTTTGCAGCTTTTATCGCATTTATTTTTACTTCTTTTACCAGACTATCCATTTTCGAATAACTGACTTTTGAAATATTTGCATCTGTTATTTCCAATTTATCAAGTTCCTGAAAAAACTTCCCCACTATTGTTGCATCAGCCAATTTTAAAGTATAATTTTTCTTTGTTAGAACATCTTTCTTTTGCCAGTTTACTTTAATATAATCAGCATTTAAGTCTGAAACCGATAAATTTGCTAAATCAACACCAATTGATTTTATGGCATCCTTAAGTTTTAATTCTTGTTCTTCAATTGATACCTTCGTTTTATTTACATATTTTTCCTGTAAATAAAATCCAACATAAATTTGATCAGGAATAACTTCTTTTTCTGCAGTTCCTGTTACTTCAATATAAGGAACTTGCTCTTCGTTCGTTTCTGTTTTTAACTGTGCATAAGTTGAAATGGCAATTAAAATTAACACCATCGCTAAAAGATGTTTTGTTGCTTTCATTTTTAAATATTTATTTATTGAACAAATTTAAAAACTATTCATTAATATTTAAGAAAATATTGCTTAATCGAATTTTTAAAAATTTACATAAGTTTATTAAATAGATGTAACTTTACGCTTCAAAAAAATAAGTCTGTTTCATTAACAAAGAAAAAATAAGACCTTATGAAAAATTTACAAGATTCCGAGTTGGTTTTAAATCCTGATGGTAGTGTTTATCATCTCAAATTAAAACCCGAACATATAGCAGAAACAATTATTGTAGTTGGCGATCAAAACCGTGTTGAAGCAATTTCAAAACAATTCGATAATGTTGAGTTTCGTATATCGAACCGTGAATTTGTCACGCATACAGGCACCTTAAATAAAAAACGTTTAACTGTTCTCTCTACAGGCATAGGCACCGATAATATTGATATAGTTGTAAACGAATTGGATGCCGCTGTTAATATAGATCTGCAAACCAGACAAATAAAACCCAAGCATACAACATTAAATATTATAAGACTTGGTACATCAGGAGCTTTGCAGGCTGATATTCCTGTTGATTCCTTTGTTTTGTCAACACATGGCATTGGTTGCGATGGCTTGCTTAACTTTTATAAATTCGACGAAAACATTCTCGATAAAAGAATGATGGAAGCATTTATAAGTTATACTTCATGGGACAAAAATCTTCCAAGACCATATATTGTTAAAGGCTCTGATAAGCTTGAAAAATTATTGGGTGAAGGTCTTTATAAAGGAGTTACAGCAACTGCATCTGGTTTTTATGGTCCGCAAGGCAGGGTGTTGCGCATACCTTTGGCAATGCCTCAATTGAATGAAAAAATTGAAACCTTCAATTTCGAAGGAAACCGCATTGCAAATTTCGAAATGGAAACTTCAGCTCTCTATGGTTTGGGTGCAATATTAGGTCACAATACCTTAACCATCTGCGATATTATTGCAAATAGAGTTATAAAGCAATTTAGCAAGGACTATAAAAAATCTGTTGAAAAACTTATTGCATTGGTATTGGAACGACTTACCAAATAAGTCGATTTACGATTGAATGCTGGTAATAAGTTAAAAGAATAAAAGTAAGGTTCGTAATTAACATTTATTAAAAAAATTAGTAGATTCGCTTTTTTAAAAATAACAAATGAAAAACAATTTTAATACAATTATCGTTTACCATAGCGATGTTCCACCCGATGCCACTCCCGATGAACTGGATGTTTTAGATGAAGCAAAATACATTGCCACGGGTCTTACACTTTTAGGACATAAAACCCATGTGTTCCCTTTTCGCTTGAATTTTAATTCCTTAGTTCAGCAAATTGAAGAAATAAAACCGGATGCCATCTTCAATTTGGTGGAAAGTATCGAAGCCGATGGAAGACTTATACAAATAGCTCCCTCCTTATTCGATCATTTGAAGATTCCATATTTTGGTTGCTCTACTGATGCTATTATATTGTCTTCAAATAAACTCTTTGCTAAATTAGCACTCGCAAACAGTGGAATTCCTACAGCTAAATATATTTGTCTTTCAAATATCAACGAAGTAGAAATTGGGAAGGACGAAAAATATATATTTAAATCAGTATGGGAGCATGCTTCAATAGGTTTAGAAGAGAATTGCATACGAACCATACTTGATAAAAAAGAATTATATAATTATTTTAAGACCGCTAAAGATCAGGGCAAACAATGCTTTGCTGAATTATTTATTGAAGGACGCGAATTTAATGTTGCAATGATTGGCAGCACTTCAAATCCCGAAGCTTTGCCGGTAGCTGAAATACAATTTATTGATTACCCCGAAGGAAAACCAAAAATTGTTGATTATAAAGCCAAATGGATTGAAGATTCTTTCGAATACGAACATACCCAACGTAGTTTCGATTCCAACTCAAAGGAAAAAGACCTTTGCAAAAAAATGCATGAAATAAGCTTAAAATGTTGGGAAGTTTTTGAACTTAATGGCTATGCCCGTGTAGATTTTAGGGTAGATAAAAATGGCAATCCTTTTGTTTTAGAAATAAATGCAAACCCTTGTATCTCTCCGGTTGGGGGATTTATTGCTGCCACAAAACAAGTTGGGTATGAATTTTCAGATGTTTTAGAAAAAATTATGACAGAAACAAACAACAAAAGATAAATGAACCATTCAGAAATTAAGATAAGAGATAAGGTCACCAAGCAAGATCCTGAATATGTGAGGGAGATTGTTACATCAACCGGATTTTTTCACGATTTTGAAATTGATGTTGCCGTTGAGCTTGTAGAAATAACTGTCTTAAATGGAACCGAAGAAGGTTATTATTTTATTTTTGCAGATTATAATGGAAAACCAATTGGATATTGCTGTTACGGACTTATACCCTGTACAAAATCGAGTTACGATATTTATTGGATAGCCGTTCATAATGATTACAGAGGTAAAGGCATAGGCAAAATAATACTCCAAAAAACAGAAGAAGAAGTGAAAAAGTTAGGAGGAACTGGTATTTATCTCGAAACCTCTTCAAAGGACCTGTACATCCCCACACGTCAATTTTACACCAATGCAGCTTACAAAACAGAAGTCGTTATCAAAGACTTTTACGATGTAGGAGATGATAAATATATATTTAGTAAAAGGGTTTAAAAAGAAACCTATTTGCACTTATATGCAATATTTATAATGCTAATAAATACATTTTTTTTTTTTGATTCATTAATCGTAAATCAAAAATGACTCAAACACCACCCCATTTAAAACAAGGCGATAGCATAGCCATTGTTGCTACAGCCCGGAAAGTTTCGGAGGAAGACATAAAAGCTGCTATTGATAAATTTCAATCCTGGGGTTTAAATGTAATATTAGGTAAAAACATATACAAAGAACAAGACCAATTTGCCGGAAAAGATGAAGAAAGAGTTTCAGATCTTCAACAGGCTTTGGATAATGACGCTATAAAAGCAATTATTGTTGCCCGGGGAGGATATGGAACGGTCAGGATAATTGACAAACTCGTTTTTAACAAATTCAAACACAAACCAAAATGGATTGTTGGTTTTAGTGATGTTACCGTTTTACATTCTCACATACATCAAAATTATGCAATTGAGACCCTGCATGCAGCAATGCCTTTAAATTTCCCTTCTGATGGGTCTGACAACAATGCAATTATTTCATTAAAACAAGCATTATTTGGCGAAAACATTACTTATCAAATAGAACCCAATTTATTGAATGTAAATGGAAAAGCTGAAGCAATTATTACGGGAGGAAACTTATCTTTACTATATGCGCTCAACGGAACAGTTTCTGATATAGATACAAAAGGAAAAATACTTTTTATTGAAGACCTCGATGAATATCTTTATCACATAGACCGCATGATGTTAAACCTAAAAAGAAGTGGAAAACTAAATCAACTTGCAGGATTAATAGTTGGAGGAATGACAGACATGAAAGACAATACAATTCCCTTCGGGAAATCCGCTTACGAAATAGTATCTGAAACAATAAAAGAATATAATTATCCGGTATGTTTTGGATTTCCAGCAGGTCATATAAAAGATAACAGAGCATTAATTTTGGGAAGAAAAATAAAAATGAATGTTGGTAACAGCAATGTTAAAATAGAATTTTAAATGATGAAATTTATTAATGACAATCATTAAAAATAAAAAACACAAACAATGGCCGACCACAATGAATTAGGGAAACAAGGCGAAGAAATAGCACAACAATATTTGGCAGAAAAAGGGTATAAAATATTGCAATGCAATTGGCGCTTTGGAAGCGACGAAATAGATATTATTGCCAAAAAGGACAACATGCTTATTATTGTTGAAGTAAAAACCCGTCAAACCAACTTTTTTGGAGAACCAGAAGAAGCTGTTACCAAAACAAAACAAAAATTTTTAATAAGAGCAACAGAAGTTTACATTCAACAGAAAAACATTGACCTTGAAACCCGTTTCGATATTGTTTCAGTGGTGATCTCTAATGGTCAGGTGATGATCAATCACATCGAAGAAGCATTTTATCCTACATTGTAATTATTTTTATGCATTTCTGCGATAAAAATAAAGTAAAAGCAGAATCCACAATGCAGGTGCAGAGAAAAATATAAAGATAAAGATAATTCAAGGGTCATAATGTTCTGAATATAATTTACATTGTATTTATACTAAAAAGCATTGTCTTATGATTTTTGAATTTTCCCCAAAAATCTTTCGTATCTTTGCAGTTCCATTTTTAAAATTTTAATGAACCCCGCTTACAATTTACTTTACATTATATTGATGGTATATCATAGTGCTATCTATCTTGAATTAATAAAAATACAAACAGATGAACGACAATAGAAGCAAAAAGGATTTTAATTCTCCTAAAAAAAGAACTTTTAATAAATCAGGTAGCAACAATAGCAAATTTGGTGCAAGAAAGAAATTTCCTTCCAAATATTCTTCTGCCGATAAGGGAGAGAATTCAAATAAGTCTGGTGAATATCCTGCAAAAAAGACCTATATAAAATATGATTCTACTTCATCCGATAAAGAATACAAAGGAAAAAAATATAGCAACGACAAACCATATTCAAGAGATGATTCCAATATAAATAAATCATCTGATTCTAAATATAATAAACCCTATAAGGATAAAAAACCTTATAATAGAGAAGACAAACCTTACGACAATAAAAATAAGTACGAAAAAAAGACTTTTAAAAGCAATAAACCCGGTGAATACAATTCAGAACGCAATTCTGACAAACCATTCAACAGAGAAAAACCACCATATAAGAAAGTTTATAAAAAAGACAATGATTATGACAGCGAAAAATCTTATTCAAAGTCATATGAAAAAAAAGAATCATCTTATCCCAATGACAGGTATGAGAAAAAAGAGGGTTCTTTTAAAAAGAAATTAGTTAAAAAGGGTGATTATAAGGAATCAGATAATAAGGAATATTCTAAGCCATATCAAAAAAAGGAATCATCTTATTCCAATGATAGATATGATAAAAGTGAAGGCACTTTTAAAAAGAAGCTTATAAAGAAAGGAAGCTTTAACAAACCTGAAAACGATGATAATTCTTCTAAACCCTATGAAAGGGAAGAATCTATTGATACTAAAAAAGAATATGGCAGCGAACAAAGTAGTTTTAGAAAGAAACTAACCAGAAAAGACAAGCCCTTTGAACAGGATTCTGAAAATACCAATGAAAAACCATACTACGAAAAACGCAATTCTTACCAAGAAAAAAGTTATGAGGAAGGTAAGAAGTATAATGAAAAGAAACTTTACAGTGCAAGCGAGAAAAATGTAAAAACAATTAACCCTTTCAAGGATTCTGAAAGTGAAGGAATTCGTTTGAATAAGTATATTGCAACTTCAGGTATTTGTTCCAGAAGAGAAGCCGATGAATTAATAGCAAGTGGTGCTGTTTCTGTTAATGGAAAGGTAGTAACTGAAATGGGAGTGAAAGTTTTGCCAACCGATGTCATACAATATGGTGGTGAAACACTTAAAAATGAAAAGAATGTTTATCTTCTACTCAATAAACCAAAGGATTTTATAACAACCTCTGACGATCCTTTCAACCGTAAAACTGTTATGAGCTTGGTACACAGAGCCTGCAAAGAGAGAATATATCCCGTTGGCAGACTCGACAGAATGACCACCGGTTTATTGTTATTTACCAATGATGGTGAGATGGCCAAAAAGCTTACACATCCTAAGCATGGAATAAAAAAAACATACCAGGTTGAATTAGACAAAGCTTTAACAAAAGCTGATATGATAGAAATAACCAATGGTGTTGAGCTTGAAGATGGTATAGCAACTGTTGACGTTATCACGTATGTTGGGGAGGGTGCAGATAAAAAAACTTTGGGTGTAGAATTACATTCAGGAAAAAACCGAATAGTAAGAAGAATATTCGAGCATTTTGGTTACAATGTTGTGAAACTCGACAGGGTTTACTTTGCCGGTCTTACCAAAAAAGATCTGCCCCGTGGAAGACACCGCTTTTTAACTGATATTGAAATTAATATGTTGAAAATGATTAGTTAATTGTTTTTAACTTTATCTAATCACTAACAACTTGTTTGCTCGTTAACTTGTTTACTTTATTATAAAATCACAAAAATCAAAAATAAGCGTTTGATTAATATTAATAACCACATAACGATTAAAAGTATTTAACAAAATATTGAACTGTGAAAAAGAAATTTTTCAAATACTTAAAACGAACCTTAATAAGTATAGCTGTTTTCCTCTTTTTGCTCTTTACTACGGCGTTTATTATTGCCTATTTTTACGAAGATAAAGTAAAGGATTACATTGTAAAACAGATAAACAAACAACTTAATACCGAAATAAGTGTAAAAGATATTAATCTTTCGCTTATAAAACGCTTTCCTTATGCTTCACTAACCTTTATAGATGTTACAGCAAAAGAAGTTATTCCTGACAAAAAGAAGGAAGACCTGCTTAAAGCCGAAACTATTTACCTTCAATTTAGTATTTTCGATTTGTTTGATAAAAACTATCGTATCAAAAAGATTGAGGTTGTGAATGCTTCTATAAATCTGAAGATCTTTAAGAATGGGACCAACAATTATCAGGTTTGGAAGTCCTCTACTGATAGTACAAAAGATAAAAACTTTTCTTTTGATCTGCAAAAGCTAATATTCGACAATGTTTTTATTAGTTATCACGATTTTGAAGCAGGTGAAAACTATGCTTTTAATGCCAATGAACTTGTTGTAAAAGGAATGTTTTCAAATGATAACTACATTTTGCATGTTAATGGCAATATGCATGTGAAACATTTAATATCAGGAAAAATAAATTTTGTTGATAATAAGAAAACAAGTTTAAAACTGATTTTAAAAGTAAATAATAATAATGGTACATATACTTTCGAAAAAGGAGATATTAAAATAGGGGAGAATGCTTTCAATATTACAGGAAATATTGTTTATTCATCTAAACAAAAAAACATGTCTTTGCAGATAATAGGAAAAGACTTAGCGTTGCATTCTTTAATTAATGAAATGCCTGAAACATATAGAAAACATTTAAAGGAATATGAAAGTAAAGGCAAAATAAATATAACCTGCACTATCAAAGGGAACTACAATAATGGTAATTATCCTTGTATCATTGCAAAATTCAAGTTAGAGAATGGCGAGTTTATTCACAAAAACACAGATATAGCTCTGGAAAAATTAAATTTTAGTGGCGAATATACAAATGGAGATCTCCAAAGTTTACAAACCAATTCTCTTCGATTGGATGAATTCTCTGCAATTTTAAAATCAAGAGCTATTAAAGGCAATCTAAGTATTATTAATTTTGTTAAACCTGAAATTACGCTTGTAGCAAATGCCGATCTAAATCTGGTAGATGTTCATAAGTTTTTAAAATTAGATACCATAACTTCTATTAGTGGAGATGCAGGCTTAAGTATTTCATTTAAAGGCAAACTTGCCGATTTCGAACATTTCACAGCAAAAGATTTTATTTCAAGTACTACTTCAGGTAAACTGAATCTGAAAAATTTAAGTTTCAGGTTAAAAAAAGATGCCCGTGAATATAAAAACTTTAATGGTGCATTTCAATTCAACAATAACGATATTATAATCGATAATTTTACTGGAAATATATCTTCTTCTGATTTTAATATGAAGGGCTATTTTAGGAATATTATTCCATATTTGCTGATCCCAAATCAGAAACTCCAGGTTGATGCAGATGTTGTTTCAAATTATATTGATATAGCCGAACTGATGCAGGAAAATGCAACTGCAAATGGCAATTCCACCTATAAGTTTAATATATCCGATAAGCTTGATATTGTATTGGATATAAATGCGGGAAAAATTAAGTTTAATAAATTTGAAGCTGCTAATATAAAAGGATCTATAAGGGTTAATAATCGAAAACTTTTTGCCAATGAAGTTTCTTTTAATGCAATGGATGGTACAATCACAGGAACAGGAGTAATTGACAATACCCTTACTGATAAGCTAAACATCAAATGTGATGCATCTTTTAATAAACTTGATATTAATAAAGCATTTTACCAATTCAACAGTTTTGGACAAACAACTATCACTGATAAGAACCTCAAAGGATTGCTTACTGCAAATGTGCAGATGGTTTCTGTTTGGAATAGTAATTTAGAAGCCGATCTTGACAAATTAATTGTACATTCGGATTTTACTATCGAAAATGGAGAATTAAATGATTACGAACCAATGCAGGGACTTTCTAAATTTCTAAAACTTGCAGATCTTAATCATATTACTTTTGCTACATTAAAAAATCAAATTGATATAAGCAATCAGACAATCACATTTCCGGGTATGGAGATAAAATCGAGCGCACTTAATCTTTATGCTTCAGGAACACACACTTTCGACAATAAAATAAATTATAACTTACGCTTATTGCTTTCTGATATACTGGCCAAAAAAGCCAAGAACGCCAAAAAAGAAAATGAAGACTTTGGTGTGGTGGAAGATGATGGACTTGGAAAATATACTTTGTATATTCTTATTACAGGTTCAGTGGACAAACCCGAATTTAAGTACGATACCAAGGGACTGAAAAATAAAATAATATTAAATGTTATCAAAGAAAAGCAAAACCTTAAAACCATCCTGAAAGAAGAATTTAAATGGATGAAAAAGGATACTACCCTCAATAAAACCCAGATCGAACAACAGGAAAACGATAAGTTCATTATCGAATGGGATGATAAACCCAAGAAATAGCTGGAATATTATATTTTATTTAACCCAATTCTATAAGATAGCTGATGCAGATATTTAATTTGTTTCCATCAGATAACAAGTCGCTACACAGCTTTATTTTATAAAAAGTTGTTATTTTTTTGTTTTTTAAGATTTTAAAATTCAAAACATAGGTTAAAATTTACTGAAATATAAGCTGACAAATAGTATGTTATATAATATATTGACATATATCAACTATTTTTATATAAACTATACTTTTAATTTATATACATTTGTTTTAGCAAAATATTAAACCAATTTCTAATTCACAAAAAATCAAATTTTAAAAAATCAAAATAAACATTATTACTAATTTAATTAATTTTTTATGAAAAAATTTAAACATCTGCAGAGATTTTTATTTCTGCTTATAGCTTTATCCATAAGTAATATTGCTTTTGGACAGCTAACAGGAACCAAAACTATTCCTGGCACTTATGCTACTATTGCAGCTGCAATTACCGACCTTAATACAGTTGGTGTTGGTGCTGGTGGTGTAACATTTAATGTTGCTGCTGGTTACACTGAAACATTTGCAACATCGACATCAGGTCTTATTACAGCTACTGGTACATCTGGAAACCCTATTATTTTCCAAAAATCTGGTGCTGGTGCAAATCCTATAATCACAGCAGCTGTTGGAGTGAGTACTACTGTTGATGGAATTATAGTTCTTAGAGGTTCTGATTATATTACATTTGATGGAATTGATTTAACAGAAAGTGCTACCAATATCACAGCAACTACTCAAATGGAATGGGGATTTGCATTAGTTAAAACCTCTGCAACCGATGGTTCTCAAAACAATATTATTAAAAATTGCACTATAACTTTAAATAAAGCAAATACAGCCAGTGCTGGTATATATTCAGCTAATCATACCGATGCTAGTACTACAGTTTTAACAGTTACTGATTTAAGTGGAACAAATTCAAATAATAAAATAGATGGGAATACCGTGAGTAATGCCTTTACTGACATTTATTTTATTGGTTTTAATGATGTAACTCCTTTTACTTATTATGATCAAGGAAATGAAATTGGATTTACTGCGGGAAATACTCTTTCAAATTATGGTGGTGCATCTACAAATTATGCTATTTATATTAGAAATAATAACAATTTTAAAATTTCTAATAACAATATTTCAAATTCTGGGACTACAAGTACTACAAGAGGTATATATCTTGCTGGTTGTACCAATGCAAGTGGTGATGTAAATTATAATACAATAAATATTACAAGTGCTGCTTTAACTAACCAAATAACTGCTATTGAAAGCGCTATAACGGGTGCTGCTACTATAAATATGAATTTTAATAATGTTACTTTAAATCACGCATCCGCAACAACAGGTACATTGTATGGTTTGTATAATAATGCTGCCGCAATTACTAATTTAAGTATCTCAAATAATACATTTTCTGCAACGACATCAGGTACTGGAGCAACATATTGTATTTATAGTAGTGGTGCAATTACCTCTACAGTTAATGTAAATAATAACACAATAAGCTCCTTGACACTTTCGAATGCAACTGCATCGCAGACAATTGGTCTTATTTACGTATCAGGAGGGGCTGCAACAGCTACAACAAGCATTAGTAACAACTCATTTTCTGGAGTTACATATTCAGGAACTACAGGTGGTACTGGAACATTATACGGAATATATCATGCAGGTACTCCATTAGCACTAACTATAAATGGTAATACCTATAATAATTTGAACTTGAAAACTGCTGGTAGTATGTATTTTATATATAACAGTAATGCTACAAATAACATGACCATCAGTAATAATATCGTATCAGGAACTTTTGCAAAAACAGTTGCAGGTGGCACCGTTTATGGATATTATGATTATGGATCACCAACAGGTGGAACGGCCACTCTTACCGGAAATAATTTTTCAAATATTACACTTACAGGTGCTACTACTTTTTATGGTATTCAACATTATACTTCTACAACTCAGACAATGGTTTTTACCAATAATACTATTTCTAACATTACGGGTGGTAGTTCAGCTATTTATGGAATTTACCAAGGATACGGAGCTGCTGGGAATACTGTAAACGGAAATACCGTTAATACTATTACAAGTACAGGTTCTATTTATGGTTTGTATCTGGGTGCATCGTCTGCTCCTACTTCATTAACTGCTTATAACAATACCGTTTATAATTTAAATACAACTGGTGCAGCTACCATTTATGGTATTTATAATGCTTTGGGTACAGCAACAAGTATTTATAAAAATAATATATATAACTTACAAGCAAATAATGCATCCGGTATTGTAAATGGAATTTATAATGCTGGAGGTGCTCTCACTTATATTTATAATAACTTTGTTTCTGACCTTAAAACTCCAGTATCTACAGGTGCTATATCTGTTGTTGGTTTAAATATCGCTGGCGGTACGACTGTAGGTGCATATTATAACACCATATATTTAAATGCTTCCAGTACTGGTGGTACTTTTGGTTCAAGTGGAATCTATAAATCATCTACAACAACCGGCGACCTTAGAAATAATATAGTTGTTAATGCTTCTACTCCTGGTGCAACTGGCTTAACTGTTGCATACAGATGGTCGGGTGCTTACAATGCAACCTATTATGCTGCAACTTCTAATAACAATTGTTTTTATGCAGGCACTCCCTCTGCAACAAATTTAATTTTTTATGATGGAACCAACTCAGATCAGACAATTGATGCCTATAAAACTAGGGTAAGCACAAGAGATAATTTGTCTTTTACTGAAAATCCTCCTTTTATTAATGTTGCAACAACTCCTTATAATTTACATTTATCAAATGTTGCTACTTTATGTGAAAGTAATGGCACCCCTGTTACTGCGCCAATAGCTGTTTCTGTAGATTTTGACAATGATGCGAGAAATGCTACAACACCAGATGTTGGTGCTGATGAAGGACCTTTTATTATTCTAAATAGTCCTCCTCTCATTACTTATACTCCATTGGTTAATACTTTATTAACTACACCAAGAACATTGGTTGCTACAATTACTGATGTAAATGGTGTTGGAAGTGGTGCTAATCAACCAGTTTTATATTGGAAAATAAATGCTGCTGCATCCTATACAGGACCAGTTGCCCCAACATCTGTAGCTGGAAATGATTATACTTATGACTTTGGCGCAGGTGTTTCTGCAGGTGATGTTGTATCTTATTTTATTGTTGCACAAGATAATGCTGCTATACCAATGGTCGGTTCTTATCCCGGTGGTGCCACTTGTACAACCAATCCTCCATTGGCTTCCGTTGGACCTCCAACTCCAAGTACATACGTTATTATAGGTTATCTATGTGGTACAAAAACAGTTGGAACAGGTGGAGATTATCCTACAATTACTGCTGCTGTTAATGCTTTAAACTTAAATATACTTTGTGGTTCATTAACATTTAATTTATTGGATGCTACATATCCTTCTGAAACATTTCCATTAGTTATAAATGCAAATTCAGGCTCTAGTGCAACCAATACAGTAACATTTAAACCTGCTACTGGTGTAGTGTCAACTATTACTGGAGCAGTAAATAGTGATGCGCTTATCAAAATAAACGGTGCTAGTTATATAAATTTTGATGGATCAAATACTGTAGGGGGAACAACTAAAGATCTTACAATAACAAATACAAGCACAACCACTCCTAAAGTAATTTTACTGGGTTCTGTTGGTACTACTGCTATTGTTGGAAACTCCATAAAAAATTGTAATATTATTAATGGTTTTAATACCTCTTCGGCTTTGGTTATTTCTGATATTGCCGGAACTGCTGGTTATTTTACCAATACTACCATACAGAACAACAGTATTCAACGTGCTTATATAGGTATTTATACCCTTGCTGCTGTTTTGGCAGGTAATGGAAACAATACACTTATTTCAAATAATGATTTAACAACTACCGGAACAAATGCTATCAGATTAGCTGGTATTTATGTTCAGGGTGTTGATGGTGCTACAGTTACAAATAACCTTATAGGTAATTTTGATAATGTTTCTTCAGAAATTGATAGAGGAATTTGGTTTGCAACAGGAACAACTAATAGCACTATTTCAGGAAACACTATTTCTACTCTTTCAAGTACAGGTGGTGCTATGGGAATTGCTGTTACTTCAGCTTTAGCAAGTGTTAATGTTATGGTTACCAATAATACAATATCTGGTATAACCTCTACTGGAACAACATCAACTTATGGAATATATATGGGTGGTGCAACTTCAGGAGTCACTATACAGAAAAACAAAATCAGTGATATTAAAAATTCAAATGCTGGTGGATATTCTGCTATTGGAGTTGCTCTTGCTTCTACCTTAGCAGCTGCAAATACTACTTTGTCAAATAACATTATTTTTGATATCGCAGGTTATGGTTATACTTCAACAACCACAGATAATGGTTTTGGGATTAATATTCTTTCTGGTGGTGGTTATAATCTTTATTATAATACTGTAAGTTTAGCAACAAATCAGACTATAAGTGGTAGCCCTGCTTGTTTAATTATTAATTCAGCTGTTGTAAATCCTGTCGACATTAGAAATAATGTTTTTTCAAATACAGAAACTATGGGAACAGAAAGATATGCTATTATGTGTAATGCTGCAAATACTATTTTTTCTTATATTGATAATAACGATTATTATACAAGTGGACCAAATATTGGGTACATGAGTGCTGCAAATCAAGTAGATATTGCTGCATGGAGAACAGCTACAGGAAAAGATGTTAATTCTTTTACTGCGCAACCATTCTTTACTTCTGCAACTAATTTGCATCTTATTGCTAACAGTAATTGTGGTATTGATGGCAAAGGCACCCCAATAGCCGGAATTACAACAGATTATGATGAAGATACAAGAAATACTACAACTCCAGACCCAGGTGCAGATGAATTTACAGGTGTTGCATTAACTGCTCCAACTGCTGCAAATCAAAATGGTTGTTTTGGTGGAACTATTCCCGATTTAACTGCAACTGTTGTTGGTACTGCAAAATGGTTTTCTGATGTTGCTTTAACAAATTTGGTATTTACAGGTACTCCTTTTGCAACAGGAGAAACTGCTGTTGGAGTTTACACCTATTATGTTATGGATTCTTTAGGAACTTGCAATAGTCCTGCTACTACTGTTACCTTAACAATAGATGATGTTCCTGCTCAACCAAGTGTTATAACAGGACCTACTACACCATTACAATCTACAAGTCAGGTTTATAGTGTTACTAATGTTCCTGGAACTACATACAATTGGACATTCCCAAGCGATTGGACTCAAACTGCCGGTGGTACAACAAATTCTATTACACTTACAATTGGTATTATTGCAGGTGATGTAACTTGTACTCCATCTAATACTTGTGGTAACGGAACTGCAAGATCATTATATGTAACACCTCAACCAGATGCTATTAGTAAATATACAAACAATAACAATGTTTCTATATCACCTAATCCATCGAATGGTTTAATTGCTATTACTTTAAAAGGATTTAGTAACGATGTTAAACTGCAATTGCAAAATGCACAGGGTAAATCAATTTATACCTCTAATTTTGTTGCAGAATCAGCTAACTTTACTAAAACACTCGATTTATCTAATTATCCAAAAGGTATTTATTTCATACAAATAAATAACAATGGAAAAATATCTGTAAATAAAGTTGTATTACAATAATATTTATTGAAATTTAAATGAGAAGGGGGTTTGTGCCCCCTTTTTTTTATTTTATTAATTAATAACAAAAAAGCCCCACTCAAAAAAAATGAGCGGGGCTTTTTTACCAATCCAATATAAAAACAAAAATTAAGGAACCACTTTCATAATGGGTTCGCTCCATGGGAGTTGTCCTTTTGTGGTTATTGCTGCTACCCTAAACCAATACTTACTTCCACTATCCAAATTCTGAATAACGCATTTGGCTTGCGTGCTTACACCTGCCAAAATCCACAATTTGCTTTCTTCAGGAATTGGATGAGGTACATATTGCCATAGATAACTAGCAGCATTGCGAACAGCTTTACGAATCAGAACAATTTCTCCATCTTCGGCACCAACTGTTACATAAAATTCTGGTCTGATTGCTGGAGCTGGTTGTTTACTTGCTTCGTATCCCGAACTTGCAATAATTTCGGAATCGCCATCTGCAATTCTATCCACATACGAACCATTTACTTTAATTAACTTTTCTGTAGCCTTTCGGGCAATTTTTACTCCTTCCTTTGCTGCTTTATTTCCGCTTAAAGACGCATCATGTTTGTCTTTAAGCAGATCAACAGAAGCTTTTACTCCTGCTAGTGGAGTGTCAGGGTCAGGAAACAAAGGGTTACCTGTCATACTTTTAATTATGTACAGACAAAAATCAATGAATTCGATTATGCTTTTATGCTTATAATCGATGATTACTTTTATTTTTCTCATTTTTTTATTATTTAAATTTATAATTAATAATTATTTAATATATATCAGATTGGTATTTAATGTTTTATTAATTTATTCTACTATTTCCCGAAA
>DYDE01000080.1 GCA_020718065.1 Marinifilum sp.
TGATAAATTAAAGTTTAAATCCATAGAACACCATCCTGATTTAGTTCCATAAGAATAATTAGCACCGGGAATAATGCGTTTTTCGTTAATTACACTATCCAAATAGCTGTTATAACTCGAATTTGTACTGATATAATCAGCCTGAAAAGCAAAGTTTTTACCTAATAATACTTCAGTAGATAACCCAATTCCTGTTTCCAAATTGTTTTTATTTTTTTTAATCTCATAACCAGAAGCTAAATATAAATATGGAGAAATAATAAAGGAATTTCTCTTTTTATTTAGACTGTCCTTGCTTGATTTTTTAATAAAATTAAAACTTTTAAATTCGTTAGATGGTATTTGACCTTGTATGTCCTGAAAATTATATGGTTTTATTGATGTGTGCAGATTATTGCCTTTTTGGTGAATGTTTTTATCAATATTCCAGCTTGCAAACCCGTTTAATGGAATATTTTGGGGTTGGCAATAAACGAAAGTTATTGAAAAGAATAACAAAACAAAAAGAAAGTGTTTCATTCTGAAATAAAAAAATAAAATCTGATGTAAATGTATTAATTTTAACCTAAGTATTAATATTAAAAAGGATGGATTTTTTTTATTATATTCGTAAAAAAAAGAATGAATTGTTGATGATTAGACATTTATTCGTATTCATATTAATTTCAATTTCTATTGAACTTGTTGGTCAAAAACCCTTTGATACAGGATATTTTATTATGCCCAAGGAGATAACGACAAATGATTATATAGCTAAAACCGTTATTTTTAAAGTTATCCCTTCACTAAGGGGCGATTGTAAGGCGAATCAAATCAACAATAATGAACTAAATAAGGTTTTTTCTTTTTATGGTGAAACGTCATTATTAAAAAAGTTTCCACTAAAGCAGCAACCCGAAAAACAATTCAATGAACTAGGTGAAAAGTTGGTTGATTTATCATTAATATATGAATTCACATACACAAGCGACAGTAAAATAGAAGATGTTGTCAATTCAATAATTGCAACAGGCCTGGCTGAATACGCACAACCACACTATATTCAACAATTGCTATATACGCCAAATGATCCATTTATAACTTCTCATCAGTATTATCTTCGAAAAATAAATGCATTTAACGCATGGAATTTATCGCAAGGCGATACCAATATTGTAATAGGCATTATTGATACAGGTACCGATTTGTTACATCCTGATTTGTTGGGAAATTTGAAATATAATTATTATGACCCTATAGATGGTATTGATAATGACAATGATGGTTATATAGACAACTATTATGGATGGAATTTAGGATGTAATAATAATAACCCACAAGTAGATCCAATTGTAACTTCGGGCTGTCATGGAGTTCATGTTAATGGTATTGCATCTGCAACCACTGATAATGGTACCGGAATTGCCGGTGTGGGTTTTAAATGTAAATTTCTACCTATTAGAGTAACTGATGCTACTGGAGTAATAACAATGGGTTATGAAGGTATTGTTTATGCTGTTGATCATGGATGTAGTGTTGTTAATTGTTCTTGGGGTAATGCTTTTACTGCTGGTGCATATGGACAAGATATTGTGAATTATGCAGCTGTGAATATGAATGCAATTGTAGTAGCTGCAGCAGGAAATATTTTAGCTCCTTTGAATTATTATCCAGCTTCTTATGATAATGTTATAAGCGTTGGAAGAACTGACTCTGTTGATGTACTAATAGGTTCTTATAGCCCAAATATTGATATTTGTGCTCCTGGTGCTTTTATATATTCTACTTGGTGTGGTGGTGGTTATGTTTCTTCTGGTGGATCATCTATGTCTTCACCTATAATTGCTGGTTGCGCTGGTATTTTAAAAATATATTTTCCTTCCTATAATGCATTACAAATAATAGAACAACTAAAAGTTACTGCTGATATAGTTGATACTATTTCCGCTAACCATATATATCGCGAACTAATGGGCTCTGGTAGGGTTAATTTATATAATGCTTTAACAAAAACCAATCTTCCCTCAATTAGAATGGTTCGGCAATATAAAACACCGGTTCAATATGGTCTTTATTCAAAAAATGATACAATTCCTATTACTTGTGATTTTCTAAATTGCTTACAACCAACATCAAACCTTCGAGTTAGTATTACTTCTTCTTCTCCATACGTTAATATTATTGATTCTATTGTAAATCTGGGTATAATCAATACACTACAAACAAAAAACAATCTCAATAATCCATTCAAAGTTAAAATTCTTCAAAATATACCTGTTAGCCAATCTATTCAATTTAAATTAAAATATACTGATACTGGATATAGTGCTATTCAGTTTTTTAGCATTGTAGTTAATACCGATTATATAGATATTGACACTAATTTAATAACAACTACTTTTACCAGTATAGGAAAATTAGGATTTAATGACCCTTCAAATATTAAAGGACAAGGTTTTTTGTATAATAATGGAAAGACATTGATGTATTGTGGTGGTTTATTGATTGGGAATACTACTAATCAGGTTTCTGATAATATTTACAGTGCAATAGGAAATTATGATAATGATTTTAAACCACTATTAAATGCGAAAAAAATTCTTCCTCCAATTGTTTCTGATTTAGATTTAAAATGTGTATTTAGTGATAGCCTTGCTGGAACACAACAATTAAATATTTTAGTAACAAATAAAGCTTATGCATGGAATTCAACTAAAGATAAAAAATACATAATTTATGAGTTTACAATTAAAAATATTGGGTTGCTGCCTTTAAACTCTTTATATGCTGGATTTTATGTTGATTGGGATATAGGTAACTCCATAAAAAACAGGATCCAATATGATGCCACCAGAAAAATGGGTTATACTTATTCTATTAATGGTGGAACTAATACTGCTATTTGTTTATTAACAGATGTGCTGGCAAAGCATTATGCATTTGATAATGATGGAAGTGACAATGGACAAACAAATAGTATTAAAATATCTGATGGATTTACTAATTACGAGAAATATACAGCACTGAAGACTAATAGAAATATTGCAGGTTATTATGTAAACGGAAATGATGTTTCAGATATGATTAGTTCAGGGCCATATATTCTACTTGCAGGTGACTCAATAATAGTTGCATATGCACTTATTGCTGGCGATCATCTTGCCGATATTCAGTCTAGTGCTGATGCTGCTTATCTAAAATACCATAATATTCAGTCAATAAGTAATATTCATTCAACGAATATTCAATTAAATCAGAACTTTCCAAATCCTTTTAATTTCAAAACATCAATAAATTTTTATTTACCTGAAACTTCATTTGTAGATTTGTCTGTTTATAATGTTTTAGGCGAAAAGGTTGCTACTATTGTTAATAAAAACCTAAACTCAGGGAACTATTCATATCCATTTGATGCTGAAAATATGAAAGAAGGTGTTTATTATTATCGATTATATTATGGAGATAATAATATTTCAAAAAAAATGATTATAATAAAATAGAAGTTTTAATGAATGTAGAGGAACTACGACTATATTGCTTATCAAAAAAAGCTGTTACTGAAAGTTTTCCTTTTGATGAAAGTACGTTAGTATTTAAAGTAATGGGGAAGATTTTTGCATTGATGAGTCTGGAATCTGATTTAAGTATAAATTTAAAATGTCAGCCGGAGAAAGCAATAGAATTACGAGAACATTATCCATCAGTTGTTCCAGGATATCATATGAATAAAACACACTGGAATACGGTTTATATTGATGGCACTTTAGAAGATAAGCTTATTTGCCATTGGGTTGATGATTCTTATAATCTAATTGTAGAAAGTTTAACAAAAAAACAAAAGGAAGAACTTTTAAAGGAATTATAAAAATATTATTTTTTTTCAAGTAATATTTCAAGAACCTGATTAGCCTGCATATTTGCAACTAACCCAACTCTGGGAGCCAAAGGCAAATTTGTATTAGAAACTTCAGTTAACCCATCTCCACATATATATAAATTACCAAATTGTTTTGTAGTAATAATATTGTTTTTACCCCAACCAGCCATACCAATGCCCGAAACTATATACTTTTCGGGAAGGTTGAGTAAAACAGTTTCAATAATCATTTGTTTCATTTCAGCTAAGTCAAATGCTTCAACAATAACATCACAGTTTTTGAAAATATCAATTATTGTAGTTGAAGTTAATTTGATATTATGGGTTTCTACTTCAGTATAAGTATTTATTTTGTTAATGTTTTCTTTAAGTGCTATAACTTTTGGCATTCCTATTTGGCTAGAAAAAAAATATTGTCTATTTAAATTGCTTTCAGAAACAATATCAAAATCAGCAATGATAATTTTGCCAAGACCAACACGTGCTAATGCGATTGCGCAATTTGATCCAAGGCCACCTACTCCTGCAATTCCAACACATTTGTTTTTTAATTCCTCATTTAAAAAGTAATTCATACTTATTATTTAAATGTAAAATTACTATAAATATGATAAAAAAAAAGCATCGGATTTCCGATGCTTTTAATAAAAAAAATTAACTATTATTCCTGAGTAATAGGAACAATAGAAACATATGATTTGTTATCTCTTTTCTTTTTAAATTGAACTATCCCATCAACAAGAGCAAAAATAGTATGATCAACACCCATTCCAACATTTAAGTCAGGACTATGAACTGTACCTCTTTGTCTTAAAATAATATTACCAGCAATAGCCAATTGACCACCATATATTTTTATACCTAATCTTTTGCTGTGCGATTCGCGACCATTTCTTGAGCTACCTGCTCCTTTCTTGTGTGCCATATAATTTTATTTTGATATATTCTTAAATAATAATAAATTAAGCAGTTATTTTTTCAACTTTTATTTTAGTTAAATACTGACGATGACCATTTGATTTTTGGTAATTTTTTCTGCGTTTCTTTTTGAAAACAGTTACTTTATCTCCTTTTAAATGTTCTAAAATTGTAACAGAAACTTTAGCTCCATCAATTTTAGGACTACCAACATTAATTTTACCTTTGTTTTCAACTAAAAGAACATTGTCGAACACTACATTTGAGCCTGTTTCACCAGTTAAGCGATGAACAATAACTTCTTGTTCTTGTTGTACTTTAAATTGCTGTCCTGCTATATCAACTATTGCGTACATTATTTTAATTTTTTAAATGATTTACTTTTAATTAGGGGTGCAAATTTACAAAAAAAAATTAATTACCAAAGTTTTTTTCAAATGTATTTTAAATTCAGCAATAATAATATTTATTTGTTATCCTTCGTCTCCCATTAATTCATCGGCAAGCTGAATCATTTTAATTGCTGTTATAGCAGCTTCTACACCTTTGTTTCCATGTTTTCCACCAGATCTATCCCTTGCTTGTTCAATATTATCAGTTGTGAGAACGCCAAAAATAACGGGAATACTATACTCAAGGTTGAGATTACTTATACTTTGAGCTACTGACTGACATATAAATTCGAAATGGCGAGTTTCTCCTTGTATAACACAACCAAGACAAATTACAGCATCTACGTTAGTATTATCAATTAATAATTGCGCTCCAAGAGGTAATTCAAAACTACCAGGAACATATTTTGTAAATATATTGCTTTTGACAACGCCATTTTCTATTAGTGTATCAACAGCTCCGTTAAGTAATGCTTCAGTAATTTCGGTATTCCACTCAGAAACAACAATTCCAATTAGCATATCATCTACTGGTAAAATGTTGTTATTTCTATAAATTGATAGGTTTTTTAGATTTGTAGCCACAAATAAATTTTTTAAAATTTATTTTTTAATCATATTTTCACATCTGCTGATATATTTTTCTATATCACGAGCTTCGTAGCTTTTGAAATAATCTTTTTGAATTTTCTTATAAACTTCAAGGGCTTTGTCATATTTTCCCAAATCTTCATAAGCAAAACCAGCTTTAAAAAGAAACATGGTAGATGTAAATTCGTTACTTTTCATTTTAGCAGCATCTATATAATAATCAACAGCTTTATCTGCATCGCCAAGCTCCATATAAGCATCGCCAATTGCTCCTTTAGCCATAGGTCCAACTATTTCACCTTCACCGTCGAAGCTTTTTAATTGATCAATTGCATCTTGAAAATTTCCTTTTTTCAAATAGCACATTCCCAGATAATACTTTGCGAGATTGCCAGATTTGGTCATACCATAATCATCAACAATATCAGCAAACCCAAGGTTGTTACCATCACCTTTTATAGCTTTATCTAATGAGTCTTGTTCAAAATAACGTTGCGCAACCCATATTTGTTCTTGCGCTTCTTTTTCTTTAGGTTCAAGATATAATTTTTTAAAACCAAAATAGCCTAATACAACCACTACTATGGAACCAACTACAATTAATAGGATTTTTTGGTTTTTTTCGAAAAACTTTTCTGTTTTGGTCAATGCTTCTTCAACAGCTATAATACTTTTATCGCCTTTGGATACTTCTTTGTTTTTTGCCATGATCAATTTTTAAATTAGAGTGCAAATTTAATTTTTTTTTACTTCTACAAAACAAAAATATTTATAATCAATTAAATGAATTTCTATTAATGCTTTTAAAACAAATTTATTTATAAAGGATTATGTACAGAAGATTTTTTTTTATTCTAAAAATTAAAGTGAAAAAATAAAATTCATCACATCAATTCCGTCAGGATAATCAGTTAATCCGGGAATTTGGGTATTGCCAATTTTTATACTGTCAGCTACATCAAAATGATTAGTAACAATGCATTGTATTTTCTCTTTATTCTGAATTAACTTGTTTTTTAAGTCTTCATTATTTTTAAAGTATTCATAATAAAGTGTGCCCACAGGTGAATGTAAAGACATATCTTCCTTTAATAAAATAAATCCATTATCAAGGTGTAGCGTTTGGTTAATAAGATATATTGCTTTGTTATATTCGTAATTGTTAAAATACTTATGGTTATTGATTATTTCTTTTTTATCTTCTATTGCTCTGAAAATTTTATTCAAATCATAACCAACAGGTATATATAGCTTAGAAACATTGCGACAACCAAATCCAAAGTAAAGAAAAATATCATTTCCCAATAGTTTTAACTCTGCATTAGTTTCATTCCCTGTAAGTACAGCTACACTATTTCTGTTTTTGCGAATAATATTAGGATATTTACCAAAGTAATATTCAAAATATTTTGAAGTATTATTACTTCCGGTTGCTATTATTGCATCAATATCTTTTAATTGTCGTTCAGTAAAAGTATAATAATTCTTAAAGTCAGGTTCTAATTGAATAAGAGCAAATGCAAGTAAGGGTAATAGTTGTTTATCTTGTGATGAAAGCTTAACATTTACAATATTTCCTGACATCATTATATAAAAAAAATCAAAGAATCCTACTAAAGGAATATTACCTGCCATTACCACACCTATTGTTTTTGTTTTTTCTGAATTAAAGGAAGATAATGAATACTTGTTCATCCATTGTCTTATTTTTTCTTCAGTTAAGTTAGTAGCAATAGCATTAATTGCATATTTAACATATCCTTCAATAAACCATGTATTTATATTTTGACTGTTTTTAATGGTTTTGTCAAGTTTTAAAAAAAAATCACTTTTCCATTCATCAACAGTATAGTTCTTTTGGTTAATAAAATTTTGTAGCATTCGGCCTAATGAAGAAAATGCCTTAACCCTTTTTTCTAGATCCATTTAACTTTATAATTTGCTGATTTTTTTTATGATTAATTTAGATAGCTATGAGATATTTTAATCTTAAAGAAATATCTTATTGTATTTGTGCGATTTTTGAAAATTCATGAAGGTTTGTATATCTTTGCAAATCTTTATTTTTACAAAAATACAATAAAATTGTTTTTTTTGAATTGTTATAAAATGAAACAAACATTAAATTTATAATCAGGTGAAATGAAATATATTAAAACTATTATTTTTTTGAGCCTATTAAATTTTCAATTTTATTCATTTGCCCAGGACAAAAGCATTTTCAATAAACAACTTGAAGACACACTTAATTTTTGGGGAAATAGTATATTAAACAATGCTGAAGATTTTGTAAAATATAATGCGAATGAACATTTTACTGAAATATTACTAAATGCCATAAATCAGAAAAATTCAATAGATTATCCATTTGATTCATTAAAAACAGCTTTTCGTTATACTTCGCCAGATAAACATTTTAGGATTATAAACTGGAATTTACCCAAGAAAGATGGGACGTTTGAATATTTTTGCATACTTCAATCTTTTAATAAAAAAGAAAAACAATATTTCATTTATCAACTTAAGGATAAGTCTGCAGAAATTACTATTCCTGAAAATGCAATACTTGGTCCTGAAAAATGGTATGGAGCATTGTATTACAAGGTTATCCCTAAAGAGTATAAAGGTAAAGAATATTATACTTTGCTTGCCTGGGATGGGAACAATAATGTTTCAAGAAAAAAAATTATTGAGGTAATCACTTTTAATGAAGCAGGCAAGCCATCATTTGGTGCACCCATTTTTAAGTATGAAAATAAAATTTACAAACGTATTGTTTTTGAATATAAAGCAAATTCTGTATTTACATTAAGGTATGAAAAACAATTTTCAAAACTTAAAAAAAAGAAAAATGATAATCAATCATTGATGAAAGGGAAAGATTTCAAATGGATGATTATTTATGACCGATTAATTCCAGAAGAATCAAATCTCAAAGGTTTTTATCAGTTCTATGTTCCTGATAAAAGTATTATAGATGCTTTTTATTTTAAAAAAGGGAAATGGATACAAATAAAAAATATTGATATTCGGGGTAAACGGAAACTGTTCATTCAGAAGCCAGATTTCTATAAAAAAGACAAAGAAAAATCAATTTATCAGCCGAAATAAATTTCTGAATACGTTATCAATCTAATTTCAGAACAGCAAGGAAAGCTGATTGTGGTATTTCAACATTTCCAACCTGACGCATACGTTTTTTGCCTTCCTTTTGCTTTTCTAATAATTTTCTTTTTCGTGTGATGTCACCACCATAACATTTAGAGGTAACGTCTTTACGTAAAGCTTTTACGGTTTCGCGTGAAATTATTTTTGTTCCTATACTTGCCTGTATAGCAATATCAAATTGCTGACGAGGTATAAGTTGTCTCAATTTCTCGCACATTTTCTTGCCAATACCGTAGGCATTATCTTTATGAATAAGAGCAGAGAGAGCATCAACTGGTTCTCCATTTAACATTATATCAAGCTTTATCAAGTCAGATTCTTTATATTCAGTAGGATGATAGTCAAAAGAAGCATAACCACGGGAAATTGTTTTTAATCTATCGTAGAAATCAAAAACTATTTCAGCAAGAGGCATTTCAAAAGATAGTTCAACCCTGTTGGTTGTTAAATAAATCTGATTTTTAAATATTCCTCTTTTATCGAGGCACAATGTCATCACTGCACCAACATAATCAGATTTGGTAATTATCTGAGCATGAATATATGGTTCTTCAATATGGTCTATATAATTTGGTTCAGGAAGTTCTGATGGGTTATTAATAACTTTTTCTATTCCTTTGGTTGAAAAAACTTTGTATGAAACATTTGGTACTGTTGTAATAACAGTCATGTTGAATTCTCGTTCAAGTCTTTCCTGAATAATTTCCATATGGAGCATACCAAGAAAACCGCATCTAAATCCAAATCCAAGAGCAGCAGATGATTCTGGTTCGAAAGTTAGAGATGCATCGTTAAGTTTTAATTTTTCTATTGAGCTACGCAATTCTTCATATCCATCTGTTTCAACAGGAAAAATACCAGCATAAACCATAGGTTTAACATCTTCAAATCCTTTTATAGCAGTTAAGCATGGATTGTCAACACGGGTAATCGTATCACCAACTTTTACTTCACGGGCATCCTTAACTCCTGAAATTATATATCCTACATCACCAGCAGATATAATATTTTTGGGCTCTTTTTCTAATTTAAGAACTCCAATTTCTTCTGCAAAATACTCTTTATCAGTTGCAACAAACTTAACTTTATCGCCTTTCTTTATTTCTCCGTTTATAACTCTGAAATAAGCAATTATACCACGGTACGAATTAAAAACAGAATCAAAAATCAGGGCTTCTAATGGCTTTGTAACATCACCAACGGGGGAAGGTATTCTTTTTATAATTTCTTCAAGAATAACATCCACTCCAAATCCTGTTTTCCCACTTGCATTGATAATATCTTCCCTATCACATCCAATTAAATCAACTATCTGATCTTTGACTTCTTCGGGCATTGCGCTTGGGAGGTCCATTTTATTTAAAACAGGTATAATTATCAGGTTGTGATCAATAGCCTGATAAAGTACAGATATTGTTTGCGCTTCAATTCCCTGAGCTGCATCCACAATTAATAAGGCTCCTTCGCAAGCAGCAATTGAACGTGAAACTTCATAAGAAAAGTCAACATGACCAGGTGTGTCAATCAGATTGAGTATGTATTTTTCTCCATTTAATTCATATTTCATTTGTATAGCATGGCTCTTAATCGTTATACCACGTTCTCTTTCCAAATCCATATCATCCAAAATCTGATTTTGAGATTCTCTTGCGGTAATGGTGTCTGTAAATTCAAGCAAACGGTCAGCCAACGTGCTTTTACCATGATCTATATGGGCTATAATGCAAAAATTTCTGATATTTTTCATAAGACTGCAAAAATACAATAAAATCCGAATACGTAAGTAATTATAAAAATAGGATTGTTTTTTTTTACATTTTTTTTTGTTTTATTTTCATTTTTATATCTTTGTATAAATCTATAAAACCAATCTATGGATAAATTAAAATTAGCTTTAGTTGATGACCACGAAATTTTTAGAAAAGGCTTGGTTCTTTTACTGAAAACTATTGAAAATGTTGGTAGCATTTCCGAAGCATCAAATGGAAAAGAATTTCTTGAAATGATTGATACGCAAGAATTTGATGTTGTATTTATGGATGTAAAAATGCCTATAATGAATGGTATTGATGCAACAAAACTAGCATTAGAGAAAAAACCAACTTTAAAAATAATTGGATTATCTATGTTTGGAGAAGAAGAATACCTTGAGTCGATGATAGAGTCGGGAGTTGAAGGGTTTTTACTTAAAAAGGCCGATCTTAAGGAAATAGAAAAAGCGATTAATCTGATTGCTTCGGGTAAGAATTATTTTTCTGAGGAATTAGTAACAAGTTTAACTAAAAAATTTGGAAACGCTGGCAAAAACGATAAGAACAATTTATTTTCAACAAATATTAATGATTCTGAAAAAATATCAAAAAGAGAAATTGAGATTTTACAGCTTATTTGTAAAGGTTTTTCTAATCAGGAAATTGGTGAAAAGTTATTTATCAGTCCAAGAACTGTAGATGGGCACAGAGCCAGTATTATCAGTAAAACAGGTGTTAAAAATACTGCAAATCTGGTAATGTATGCAATAAAAAAGGGGCTTGTAAAAATTTAATTACAGAGCTTGTTCAAACTGCCTTAAAAAGCGGACATCATTTTCGAAATACATTCTTAGGTCTTTGGTTTTATACTTTTGTTGGGTTATTCTTTCAATACCCATACCAAATGCAAAACCCGTATAAGTTTTACTGTCGATACCGCAATTTTCAAGAACATTAGGATCAACCATACCACAACCTAATATTTCTACCCACCCACTATATTTGCAAATATTACAACCAGCACCACCGCAAATATCACATGAAATATCCATTTCTGCAGATGGTTCTGTAAAAGGGAAATAAGAGGGACGAAGACGTATCTGGGTTTTTTCACCAAACATTTCTTTTGAAAAGTAAAGTAAAGTTTGTTTTAAATCAGCAAAAGAAACATTTTTATCAATATACAAACCTTCAACCTGATGGAATATACAATGAGCTCTTGCAGAAATAGCTTCATTACGAAAAACTCTACCAGGTGAAATAGTTCTGATAGGTGGTTTAGTAGATTCCATTACCCTTACCTGAACAGAAGAAGTGTGTGTTCGCAAAGCAACATCAGGACTTTTTTCAATAAAAAAGGTATCCTGCATATCTCTTGCTGGATGCTCTTCTGGAAAATTCAATGCAGAAAAATTATGCCAATCGTTTTCTATTTCAGGTCCCTCTGAAACAGTGAAACCAATACGTGAAAAAATAGAAATTATTTCATTTCTGACAATAGAAAGAGGATGTCTTGCTCCAAGTTCATTAAAATCGGATGGCAAACTTAAATCTAATGTTTCTGAAGAAGATGTAACTGAATTTTCAATTGTGGATTTATAAATATTGAGCTTTTCCTGAGCATTTATTTTAAGATCATTAAGCTTTTGCCCTATTTCTTTTCTTTGTTCAGCAGCTACATTTTTAAAATTATCAAACAAATCTGCCACTATTCCTTTTTTTGCAAGAAATTTGATGCGAAATTGTTCGAGTTCTTCTTGCGTTTCAATCTTATAAGCTTCAATTTCTTTTAATATTTGATTTATTTTTTCTTGCATAATAAAATATATTTTATTCTTCAATTAGGGTAACGGTCATTTTTAAATCCTCCAATGGTCTGTTGTTGGAATCAACTGCAACATTTGCAATTTTATCAACTACATCAATACCTTCGTAAACTTCACCAAAAACAGTATAATTACCATCTAGGTGAGCAGCACCTCCAATTGTTTTATATATGTTTCTTTGTTCTTCTGTAAACTTTTTATTTTGATTCTTTTCAATAGAATTAAGTGTAGCATCATCATATTTACGTCCTTGTACAATATAAAATTGCGAACCTGATGATTCTTTTTTGGGATTAACCTGATCGCCTTCACGTGCTGCGGCTAAAACTCCTTTTTTATGATAATATTTTGCAACAAATTCAGCAGGTATCGTATAATCAGGACCGCCATTACCGAGCATTTGTCCAGGTTTAGCTGTTTTAGAATCTGGATCACCTCCCTGAATCATAAAACCTTTAATTACTCTGTGGAAAAGAGTTCCGTTTAAATAACCTTCTTTAGCAAGTTTGATAAAATTGTCTCTATGGAGAGGAGTCTCATCATAAAGTCGAACTTTAATATCTCCAAAACTGGTACTAATTAAAATTTTCTTTTCAGTTTTCTTATCTTTTATTGTAAAAGAAAATGCTATAACTATTATTGCTATCGTTGATAAAATAAATACGATTTTTTTCATATTTCTTAAATTTATTTTAAAATTAAATTTATTGCAAAATTATAAAAAAAGTAATTTAAATGATAATCAATACTAATTATAAAAACCGAATAAAACAATACTTGTTAATCTTTTATTTCGAATTGATCCCAATCCAAACCTACAGTAAATTGATTGCGAAATTCAATTAATTCTTTTTTTGAAATAACAATTGTTTTAATTGATTCTTCATTTTCGGAAAAATCACATATTATATTCCCCTTGTAATCCAGCACCCTTGAGTCCCCTGAATGCGAAATAGAATTTCCATCATCACCTATTCTGTTAACACCAATTAAATAAGCTTGGTTTTCAATTGCACGAGCAACTAATAATGATTTCCATGCAAAATTTCTCCTGCGTGGCCAATTAGCAACATAAATTAAACAATCATATTCATAACCAGAAGTTTTGTTATAAGTATTTTTGCTCCAAACAGGAAACCTCAGATCATAGCATATTAATGGACAAATTTTCCAACCATTTATGTTTATAATAATTTTCTTTCTCCCTTTTGTAAAAAGTTTTTGTTCTTCTGCAAGTCGAAATAAATGGCGTTTATCATATTGCTCGAAACTGCCATCTGCACGCATTAATATTAAACGATTATAATAATTTTTGTATTCATTAATGAGAATACTTCCAATTATTGCACAATTGAGGTTCTTTGCTTTTGTTTTTAACCATTGAATGGTTTTTCCATTCATAGTTTCTGCACACTTTCCCAGATTCATTGAAAACCCTGTATTAAACATTTCAGGAAGTACAATTAAATCTGTATCTTCTTTGAGAGTAGAAAGTTTAATATCAAAATTATAAAGGTTTTGATCAATATCTTCCCAAACCAAATTGGTTTGTACGATACTTATTTTTAAATCTTGCATAGTATTTCTGAAGCTTTTTCTAAAGTTTCTTCTGATTTGGCAAAACAAAACCGAAGAACTTTATGGTCGATATTTTTATGATAAAATACAGAAACAGGAATTGATGCTACTTTATATTCTTTGGTCATTCTGATTGCAAAGTCTATCTCGCTTTCTTCTGTAATTTTGTTATATCCCAGCAATTGAAAATAGGTACCAGATGATGTAAGTACTTTAAATTTTGAGTTTTTCACCGCATTAACAAAGTAATCTCTTTTCTTTTGATAAAATTGACCTATGTTGGAATAGTTAGCTTCGTTTTTTAAAAATTCAGCAATTGCATGTTGGATTGGTGTGTTGCATGCAAATACAATAAATTGATGCACTTTTCTAAACTCCATCATCAGGTTTTCTGGAGCAATACAATAACCCATCTTCCAACCTGTTGCGTGAAAAGTTTTTCCAAAAGAACATATTACCAAACTTCTTTCTGCTAATCCAGGGTATCTGCATACACTTTGATGGTCATAATTATCAAAAATAATATGTTCATATACTTCGTCGCTTAATACTATTATATCAGTATCTTTAGTAATCTTTTCGAGTTGAATTAAATCCTGAGCTGTTAAAATAGTACCTGTTGGATTGTGGGGCGAATTAATAATGATCATTCTTGTATTATGATTGATCATTTTTTTTACTTTATTCCAATCAATCTTATATTCTGGAGGTGTAAGTTCAACACTTAACGCCATTCCTCCATTCAGTTTTATTGCAGGAATATAGCTGTCATATGCAGGCTCGAATACAATAACTTCATCACCTTCTTTTATAAAAGCTGAAATTGCTGTGTAAATTGCTTGAGTTGCTCCGGCAGTTATAGTAATTTCTTTATCAGGGCTGTATTGTGCACTATAAAGATTAAAAGTTTTTTCAGCAATAGCTTCTCTTAAACTAAGCAAACCTGGCATTGGTGCGTATTGGTTGAAACCTTGCTTCATATACTTGTTAACCATGCTAATTAATTCTTTTGAAATCTCAAAATCAGGAAAACCCTGCGAAAGGTTAATAGCCTTATGTTCATTAGCAAGTTGAGACATAGTAGCAAATATGGAAGTACCTACTCCCGGTAGTTTAGATGTTATAGAGTTTGGATAAGTTTTCATTTTTATTTTTAAATACTAACAGACAGCAAAAATAAACATTCTGATTTAATCATTTACAGGAAATATTTATTAAAAGATTTGAACAAAAAAAGTTCTTAAAATGTGCTAGAGTTTGGCGTACTTAAAGTTAAATCGTTCGGATTAGTTTGTTAATTATTATAATGAGAATAGAAATAAACTTGAAGTTAACTATTAATTTAAACAATTGCGTAGAATTTTTTATAGAGTTTGTATATTTCTAAAAATATATGTAGGTTTGAAAAAAAATAATAAACTAAATCATTATTAATAAAACACATTATTTATGAAAACAGTAGCGGATACTAATTTTGCTGGTAAAAAAGTGTTGATAAGAGTAGATTTTAATGTGCCTCTTAACCATAATCGTCAAATATCAGACGATACAAGAATAAGGGAATCTATACCTACCATAAAAAAAGTTTTGGATGATGGTGGCTCTGTTATTTTAATGTCGCATCTTGGAAGACCTAAGGGTGGATTTGAAGCCGACTACTCTCTTACACCTATTGTTCCAGTATTATCAAAATTACTTAATAAAAATGTAATATTTACACGAGATTTATTTGGCCCAAAAACATTTGAATATTGTGCTAAACTTGTACCTGGTGATGTTGTATTAATGGAAAACCTTCGTTTCTATCCTGAAGAAGAAAATGCAGATGAAGAATTTGCAAAACAATTGGCTTCACTTGGAGATGCATATGTAAATGATGCTTTTGCAACTGCTCATAGAGCACATGCATCTACTGCAACTATTGCCAAATTCTTTCCTGAAAGTAAATATTTCGGATTATTGCTTGCAAATGAAATCTCGAATCTAAATAAAGTACTTCATGATGCTACTCCCCCGTTTACTGCTATTATTGGCGGAGCAAAAGTATCTACTAAAATATCAATTATTAAAAACCTTTTAAACAGAGTTGATAATTTAATTATTGGAGGTGGCATGGCTTTCACTTTTATTAAAGCTCTTGGTGGTAATGTTGGGGATTCTTTAATTGAAGAGGATAAAATAGATGTTGCAAAATGTATAGTACAAGAGGTGATGTTAAAAGGGGTTAACTTATATTTGCCTACTGATGCTGTGGTTGCACATGCATTTTCTAATGATGTCAATTTTCAAACTGTTCATGCCGATAAAATTGAAGCTGGTATGATGGGTCTTGATATTGGAAAAAAAACCTGTCGCAGATATGCAGAAATAATAACACATTCATCAACCATTTTATGGAATGGCCCAATGGGTGTATTTGAAATGTCAAACTTTAAACAAGGCACTAAATCAGTAGCTATTGCCGTTGCAAGTGCAACAATTAGCGGTTCTTTTTCACTAATTGGTGGTGGCGACTCGGTTGCAGCTATAAACGAATATAACCTTACCGACCAGATCAGTTATGTTTCTACCGGCGGTGGTGCTATGCTCGAATATATTGAAGGCAGAGAACTTCCAGGTGTTAAAGCACTTATGGATTAAGTATTTTTGCCGCAAAACAATCTATTGTACTGAGGGTTTCTTTTGGAGCTTCCAAATAACCCATGTGTCCAATGTCAAGGATGAGGGCTTCTGCATGTTTTGGCAATGCAAGTTGTTCCATTACCTTTTCTAAAGGAATCCTTGTATCTTGTTTGCCTGCAATAAACAATACTGGTATTTCAATTTTTGAAAGAAACTCATATTTATCTTTTCGTTGACGCATTCCTTCCTGTGAAGCTATAATGCTTTCTTTGGTCAGATATGCTTTGGCATCATTTTTAATTTGGTCTATTTCTGTTTTTAATCGCAATCTGTTTGAAGGAGCAAATAAATCAGGTATAAACTGATTTATAAAATCAATATGATCTTGTTTCACAGCTTCTATTGTTCTTGTCCTGTTTGCTTTTACTTCAGGTGAATCTGGTGCTGCCTGTGAATGAAATAAACACAATCCTTTTACTTTATCAGCATATTTTTCTGCATAGCTTAAAGCAACATATCCTCCCATAGAGTGTCCAACAATTATAAAAGATTCTATATTTAATTTTTTTATAACATTGTCAACAGCATCAGCCATATCTTCCATCAGATGAACTTCTCCTATGCATTTGCTTTTGCCATGTCCTGGAAGGTCGATACAAATAACTCTGTATTTTTCGGAAAGCACTTCTGAAAAGTTGTTCCAAATAGCAAGCGATTCGGTAAATCCATGAAGAAACACTATTAATTTGCCTTTGCCTTGGTCTGTATAATTTAAGTACATATTGTTTTATTTATTTCAATTTTAAAATAATTAACAAAAATAGATGAATTAAAATAAAAGCCTTTCTATTTTTTAATAAAAAGTAAAGTTCACTTTTTTGTTTTATAACATCACAAACAAAATTAGCAACAACAACTTATCAAACCAAAACAACTCAAAGTCTTTGCCCTTGTCAGAAAATGACATATAAGTATTATAGCATAAAGCTTATTTGGAAGGTATTCTTAATATTTTGGCACTCGTTACAAACGATCGCCAGCTGGGTTCTTTAATTATCTGTTTTAAATTAATTAGTGCCAGCAAGAAAACACCAATAATTTTGTTACTCTTGTTTTGAAAACAGTCGTTTACCCATGTAAACTCCTTGATTTTCAAAACTACTTAAGCTTCATTCTTGAGGTTTTCTTATCTGACACTGAGTTTTCTTGCAAACTCTATATTACTTAATTTAAGTTGATCGTATTCAATATTGATATTTTACAAGTTGTTGTATGCATTGTGAAAAATGATGCTGTCAGCAAAATATATGATGGTGGAACTAAAATATATGAGTTAGACATGTAAATATATGACCATGACATGTAAATATATGACCATGACATGTAAATATACGAGTGTGAC
>DYDE01000012.1 GCA_020718065.1 Marinifilum sp.
GGACATGGATTGGAGTTAGCGTTCAGGCCAATTATACAATTAAATATCTGGAAAGCGGAGATAAGATTTGGTTTCGTGTTGCAGCAATTACAAGAAGCGGTCAACTCCCATGGAGCGAACCCATTATGAAAGTGGCTCCTTAATTTTTGTTTTTATATTGGATTGGTTTATAAGCCCCGCTCAGTATGTATGAGTGGGGCTTTTTTGTTTGCTTATTCCGGCTGAGCTGGATTAAAATGGATTGTTATTTTTGTAATATTGTTTTACAAAATCAATCCCGAAGATTCGGGATTTCAAGCGGCATTTGTAATACCGTTTAATGGGTGGTTCTATTGAATTATAATTTCAACATATCGCTTTCCAAACAGATTTTGTTTACATTTGATTGAAACTAACTGCTCTGATTTTATCTCACTTAAATAATAATCATATAAATTAGATTTTAGTTTTTCACCATTTAACCAAATTGGTATTCCTAAATTTATATATAAATTTATAGATTCAATGCATTTATTATCATCATTTCTGAAATTTAAAGTATAATAAACTTCATCATCATGAACATCCCTTTGATTTAATTTCAGTTTTAAAAATACTTCTTCGGACAATTCAAGACCATTTATAAAATAAATATATCTTATATTATTAGAATTCTTTATTAAATCAAAATAAATATTACTTTCTTTGTTTTTAGGGAAGAACCCAAATTTATTATAAGCTATAGTATAAATAGGATCTATATTTACAGGAGTTTTTAAGTTTTGTGCATTAATATTTACTACTATACAAAAACTAATAAAAAGTACAACTATTGATTTCATTTTTTGATTTTTTATTAAATTAATTAAAATTTTAAATTCATTAATTATTTTTTAACTATGCCAATGGAGCTCTTTTTCTTGCTCCATTAGCATTACAATATCACTATTTCTTATTAACAATAATTTCATTTTCTTTTTTTATTCTTTTTAAGGTTATCCATATACTCAACCCAATCACTTTCATCTTTCCACAGCCATTTTTCTTCTTTTAGCCAGCAATTAGGGGAAGGTAATGAATCTGCTTTCATAAAGCGAATGGGTGATAAATTTTTAATCTCTTCTTCATAATTTTTATTTCCATAAGTATCTATATCTTGCTTAAGTAATCGTTTCATTTTAATACATTTTAATGTATTTCTATCCAAAACCTTATACCATTCTTCAAAAAAATCCCATGGTATTAATTTACCAGCATGATTTAAATATTGAACAATAATTGTATCACCTTTTAATCTGTATATACCCCAACAACCTACATCAAATGATTCTTGTTTATATATAACATTTTTTTTAAAATTCTTACTTATTTCTTTTTCATTTGATCCTTCTTTAAAAAAAAAACTACCAGCAAATGTTCCATCATTATAAAACAACATATTAACCGGTATAGAGTCTAACACTTTCGTATATCTACTTGAATCATAATAGACTTTACCTATACTATAACATTGATAATATCCATTAATATCTATCAAATCTTGAATATTAGAAGTTTTACTGTCAAATCTTCCAGTTAATTTTTGCTTTATTTCATAAGAAATTGGCTTGTATGGCGAACAACTCCAAAAAATTATAAAAGCTGCAATTATAATAACAAAAATTCTCATTTTTCTTGTTCTTAAAAAATTCTTTAATAAAAATTAATAAAGCAAAGATAAAAAAATAAGTAAGGGGTTAAATTCACTTTTATTTTCTTTATTATGATTGTCCAACTCCTATAAAATAACATATATGAATATTTATTTGGATATGATGAATCTTAATTATATTTTTGTTTTTAACAAGCGTTTTAAATGCTTAGAAACAATTTAAATTATCAGCATTATGTTATTTAGAGAGGACGGGACTGGTGTTCCATCTGGTCTTCAAAACCAGTAACAGACGGATAAAACCGGCTGTGGCAGGTTCGATCCCTGCCTTCTCTGCAAATTAAACTTATGATATATCATTATAATAAAATATGACCACAAACAAGGAGGTTTTTAAAAACCTTCCAGCTGTTGACAAGCTACTTTGTTTACCCGAAGTACGTCTTCTTATAGATAATTATGGAAAAGAATTAGTAATTTTTTCCATCCGAAACACTATTGAATTATTCAGAACTGCCATCCACAAAGGCAGTCAGCCACCAACCCACAACCAAATCCTTGATAAAATAAATTCGCTCATCAATTTGTGTGGCAACAGAAGCCTCAAAAGAGTTATAAATACTACAGGTATTATCATTCATACAAATTTAGGTCGTTCTCCTTTCGGAGAATCTATGATAAATGATTCTATCGAAACATTAAAAGGATACAACAACCTGGAGTTTAATCTCGAAACCGCTAATAGAGGAAACAGAAACGATCATGCATCCGACCTACTGAAGTTTCTGACTGGTGCAGAAGATATTCTTATTGTAAACAACAATGCCGCTGCTGTAATGATGATCTTGAGAACTTTTGCCAAAAACAAAGAAGTAATAGTTTCAAGAGGTGAATTAATAGAAATTGGTGGTTCTTTCAGAGTCCCTGAAATAATGGCTGCTTCTGATTGCAAAATGGTTGAGGTAGGCACTACAAACAAAACCAATCTTGAAGATTATAAAAAGGCAATTACTAAAAAAACAGGAATCCTTTTCAAAGCCCATAAATCTAATTATGTCATCAAGGGATTCACAAAAGAAGTTGAACTAAAAGAATTATCAGATCTGGGAAAACAGCATAATATTCCTGTGCTTTACGACTTGGGTTCAGGTTTATTAAGAAAAAACAACAATAAACTTTTAAAAGATGAACCTGATGTGAGAAAATCGCTTGAAAGCGGTGTTGACCTGCTTTGTTTTAGTGGAGATAAATTACTTGGAGGACCTCAGGCGGGTATCATTGCTGGTAAAAAAGCTTATATTGATAAATTAAAGAAAGAACCAATGTTACGTGCTTTAAGAGTGTGTAAGTTAACATTGGCTTTTCTTGAAACAGCTTGTATGTATTATTTGAATGAAAGAGACCTGAATGAAAAGAATTTAACTTACAAAACATTCAACAGAAAACCGGAAGAAATAAAAAAAATCGCAGAAATACTAAAAACAGAACTTGATAAAAATGGCATTTCTACTGAAATAGTTAAAAGCACAGGTCAATGTGGCGGAGGAACCCTGCCTGATGCAGAAATAGAAAGTTATTCAGTAATGATAAAGAAGGCTTCTTCAAATAAAATAAGGTCTGAGTATGCAGAAAAAATGTTTTCCGGCTTTTTAAGTCACCCCCAACCAATATTAGCGATCTTAAAAAAAGGGAACATCTATTTTGATGTTTTAACGATATATGAAAAAGATATAGAGGAATTGGTCAAAATAATTATTGAAGTAATCAATAAAACAAAGTAGGATGAAGCATTTAATAATGGGTACTGCTGGTCATGTGGACCATGGAAAAACTTCTCTTGTAAAACTATTAACCGATATTGATTGCGATACCCATAAAGAGGAAAAACTAAGAGGAATAACTATAAATTTAGGTTTTTCTTATTTAAACCTTCCCAATGGCGAGTCTGTTGGAATTGTAGATGTCCCTGGACATAAGGACTTTATTAACACAATGGTTGGTGGTGCTTGTGGAATTGATTTTGTGATGCTGGTTATTGCTGCTGATAGTGGAATTATGCCTCAAACTGTAGAACATTTAAATATTATCAATGCTCTTGGAATAACAAAAGGAGTGGTTGCACTTACTAAAATTGATTTGGTGGATGAAGAATTAATGGAAATTGCAAAATATGAAATAATGGAGTTTCTCGAAAACACAACGCTAAAAGATGTTTCAATTGTTGGAGTTTCTTCTTATACAGGTCAAGGAAAAGATGAATTGATTAAAGCAATAGAAAATGTGGTTTCTGGAATTGAAGTATCAGAAAAAAATCATCTATATAGAATGTACATAGATAGAATATTTAGTGTAAAAGGTTTTGGAAGTGTTGTAACAGGCTCCGTAATGGGAGGATCTGTTGAAATTGGCAATGAAGTTTTTCTGCTTCCGGGAAATAATCAAAAATTAAGAATTCGTTCTATTGAAAGGCACGGGAAACCTGTTGATAAAGTTTTAGCTGGCGATAGAGCAGCAATAAACCTTATTGGACTCAAAAATGAAGATTTTAGCAGGGGAATGATTATTTCTGATAAAAATCTAAAGGAAACACAAATGATCGATGCAAGTTTGAAGTTGTTCGAAAAAGATACTTCTCTCTCTCTATGGTCAACAGTTAATTTTCTGACAGGAACATTTGAATGCCTTGCTAAAATGCATGCCATTAACAAAGATGTTGTTAACCCTGATGAAGATGTAATTGTCCAGATACATTTATCAAAAGCTGCTGTATTAATCAATAAGGATAAATTTATAATCAGAAATTCATCCGGAGACAAAACACTTGGAGGTGGTTATATCATAGACGCCTCTCCCCTCCATCATAAAAAAAGAACAGCTAAATTAATTGAAAACCTGTCACAACTTTCAGAGACAATTTTAAATGATAATGCCACACACGAAATAATTAAAATAGAACTAAAAAAAGAATTCAGACCTTTCTCTTTAGAAGAAATAGCCGAAAAGCTTAATATCAAACCTGCCCGTTTACGCGAAGATATTGAAAAAGGGGTTCATAGTTTTTATATTTATCATTCCACTGATTCGGAAATACTGATTGATAAGAATTATAATGAAGCTTATAAAAGCAAAATTATTAAAATCCTGGAAGACTATCATAAAGAATTTCCATTATTGGCTGATGGTTACGAAGCAAATGAACTAGCAGGAAAATTGGGATTTTCTAAAATAAAAATTGGCAAAATATACCTTAATTTGATTTTAAATGAGATAGAAAACAATGGTCAGATTGAGAAAAACAAAAACACCTGGATAATTAAAGGTCACAAACCATTATTTGATGCAAAATCAAAAGAAGAACTCGATTGGTTGGAAAATGAAATACTAAACTATGGGCTTGTTAAGCCAGTTCTTAGCGAAATTGAAGAAAAAGCAATTCCTTTAAAAATACAGAAGAACAAATTAAAAATGTATTTAACGTGTTTATCAAGAGAAGGAAAAATATACTTTTGGCAGAATGAATTTATTCACACAGAAATTGTTAATAAATATAGAAATATTTTACTGCAAGAACTTACAAAGAAAGAAGGCATTCTAGACATTAATGAATTTAAAACATTAATAAATGCCACTAAACGTTTTGTGGCTGTACTTGCTGGTATCTTTGAAAATGAAAAAATCATTACCATACAGGGATTAGAGATAGCACAAAAGATTGCAATAACTGAATTAGGAAAAAAAATGTTAAAAAAATAAAGAATTCCATCATGCAAGTATATCTGGATAATTCTGCAACTTCCTGGCCTAAGCCAACATCAGTTATTGAAGCCATGGCAAATTATTTAAATAATTTTGGAGGAAGTCCGGGGCGTTCAGGTCATAAATTTTCACTTTTAGCAGCAAGAGAAATATTTGAAATAAGAGAGATAATTGCTGAGCTTTTTAATCTTGCTGATTCAGAAAATGTAATATTTACATCCAATGCCACACATGCTATAAACATTGCCTTAAAAGGATTTCTTAAAAAAGGATCCCATGTTATTATCAGCAGTATGGAGCATAATTCTGTTTATAGACCAATATGGTTTTTGAAAGAGCAGGGTATCATTGATTTTACTGTTGTTGGATGCGATAATAATGGAAAATTTAATCTTGATGAACTAAAGAATAGTTTTAGACCGAATACTAAGCTTGTTGTTTCTATTCATGGTTCCAATGTATTCGGAACAATAACTCAATTAAAAGAAATTGGTTTTATATGTAAAGAAAAAGGAGTAGCATTTATGGTAGATGCAGCACAAACGGCTGGGTTTATTCCTATTGATATGCAAAAAGCAAACATCTCTATCTTAGCATTCACAGGTCATAAAAAGTTATTTGGCCCCTCAGGAATTGGGGGTTTATGTATTGATGGAAATATTGATATTGCAACTTCAATTCATGGTGGCACAGGAAGTAAATCCGAATTGGATGCTCATCCTGATTTTTATCCTGACAAGTTGGAAGCTGGAACTCCTAATACTGTTGGAATTGTTGGACTTAAAGCAGGGATATTATATATATTAAATAAAGGTATTGATAATTTAAGAAAACAGCAAACACAATTAACCGAATATTTTATTAATCAATTAAATGAAATAGATGAAGTAATTCTATATAGACCTGATACGAACGGAGAAAGATTATCTCTTGTTTCTCTAAATATAAAAAATATGATTTCCAGCGATTTGGCTTATAAACTAGATAAAAATTATAATATTATGGTAAGAGCAGGATTGCATTGTACTCCACAAGCCCATAAAACCATGGGTACATTCCCCTTGGGAACTGTTAGGTTTAGTATTGGGTGTTTCAATACAGAAGAAGAAATTAAATATACCATCGAATCATTAAAAAAGATTGTTCTAATTTAAAATGAAATATATGAAAATAATTGATGCAAAAGGAAAACTTTGCCCATTGCCACTTATTATGACAAAAAAAGCACTCAGCGAAATCAACGAGAACGAAACATTGAAGGTGCTTATTGATAACGATATTTCTGTAAAAAATGTTACCCGTTTCCTAGAAGATAATGGACTAAAGGCCAATGTTGAAAAGAAAGGTGATATATATGAATTAACAGTTAACAAAACAGGAAATATCCCCGAAAGTGTTAAAGCTGAAGATTATTGTTCCATCGATAATGCGAAAGTTGGCAATTTTGTTATTGCAATCTTAAAAAATAAACTTGGCGAAGGCTCAGATGAGCTTGGTGAATTGCTGATAAAAGGATTTATTAATACATTGCCCGAAGCCACTTTAAAACCTAAAACAATTGTATTTATGAATGGAGGAATACATTTGGCAGTGAAAGATTCACCTGTAATTGATGCTTTAAAAAAACTTGAATTGCTTGGTGTTGAATTATTAATTTGCGGTGCCTGTCTTGATTATTTTAAAAAGAAAGATGAATTAGTCATAGGAAGAGTTTCCAATATGTACGAGATTATCGAGAAATTAACTCAGACAGCCAAAGTGATTTACCCGTAAAATTGTGTGTTTTTTGATTCACCTGAATATATGAAATACAAAATATTAATATTCGAATCTATACATAAAGTATTGAAAGCAGAAAAGATTCTTTTGAAGAACAACATAAAACATGAAATAGTTCCAACTCCAAAAGAAATAACATCAGATTGTGGAATGTCAATTAGAATTAACCCTGAAATAGTCAATTTGCAAGATATAACAACAATGTTACTAAATAATAAATTTGAATTTAAAGTTAGCGATAAAGAAATAGTATGAAAACTTTTGATTTGCTAAGTACCATAGAATATGGAGGTTGTTCAGCAAAGCTTCCTGCAAAAGAATTAAATGAAGCATTAGCTGATTTACCAAAAACAAAACATAAAAATCTGTTAGTTGATATAGACACCCATGATGATGCAGGTGTATATAAGATCAACGATGAAATTGCATTGATTCAAACTACAGATTTTTTCCCTCCTGTTTGTTCAGATCCGTACGAATTCGGCCAGATTGCTGCTGCAAACTCATTAAGTGATGTTTATGCTATGGGGGGAGAAGTTCTTACAGCACTTAATCTTGTTATGTTTCCTGCAAAAGTTTCTTTAAATATTTTAAAAGAAATATTAAAAGGAGGTACTGATAAGGTAATTGAAGCAGGTGGAGTAATAGTTGGAGGACATACAATTGTTGATATTACTCCAAAATATGGACTTGCAGTTACTGGAGTTGTTCATCCAAATAGAATAATTACAAATGCTGCTGCAAAACCTGGTGATTTATTGTTACTCACCAAACCAATTGGTGCTGGAATTATTATGGCTGGTAAAAGAATTGGAGAAATTGACATTGAAACATATCAATCTGTCCTTGATAGTATGAAACAACTAAATAAAGCAGGTTCACAGATAATGCAAAATTATAATGTAAAATGTGCAACTGACATTACTGGTTTTGGACTTATGGGTCATGCTTTAAAAATGGCATTGGGGAGCAATGTTTCCATAAAAATAGAATCGCAAAAAGTTCCATATTTTAAAGGTTCTTTAAAACTCATTGAGCTTGGTTGCATTCCTGGTGCTTGTTTTCGAAATCAGGAATATGTTGAAATTAGTTGTAAACTAGAAAAATCATTGGAATACAATAACAAAATGTTGTTGTTCGACGCGCAAACATCAGGTGGCTTGCTTATTTGCTGTTCTAAAGACAATGTAGAGAAAATAAAAAAAGATCTTATTGAAGCTGGATATTATCATACAGCAATTGTCGGAGAAGTTTTAGATAAAGAAAATAAACCCATAGTGATTTGTTAAAGAATTGTCAATACAAAAATGGAAGAAAACTATAAGAAAATATGGAAATATGATGATGAATACAATGGTAAAGAAGAAGGTTGTGGAGAACTAATCCTAAATCTGTTTATTTTTTTCAAAACAGTAAAGCCAGGAATGGTCGTTTGTGTTACAGCATATGATATAGGTGCATCACATGAAATCGAATCATGGTGTCGCTCTACAAATAAGATTTTACATGAATCAAAACATCCCTATTATTTAATAGAGAAAAAATAAATAGAAGATTTTTGAAAATCTTCTGAATTACTTACACAATTAAATTAATTATTAACTTAAAAAAGAAAAATTATGAATGGAAAATTTTGCGTGTCAATAACAAATTGTCACAAAAACCCGGATGCAATCACAGTAGGATTTGTAGTAGCAGGTGCTGCTTTGGGTTCTGAAAAAGATACTACTGTATTTTTAAGCACAGATGCTGTATGGGCTGCCGTAAAAGGTGAAGCAGAAAAGATTAGTATTGGTGAACCTTTCAAACCTTTGAAAGAGTTAATTTCTACTTTTGTTGAAAATGGTGGAAAAATTTTAGCTTGTACCCCTTGTTTGAAAACCCGTGGAATTACAGAAGATATGTTAATAGAAGGCGTGATACCTGCTGGTGGAGCTGTTCTTGTTGAATTATTAGAACAAGGAACACCTTGCATTACTTACTAATATATGAGTGAAGATTTAAATCTTGAATTAATAGTCCCAGATCATATTTTTGAAGGTGGCGATTTAGATTGTGGCTCTGGTTTGGTATTATTGATTCGTGAAAGCATGAAGAAAGTTCCTGTTGGCGGCATCATGGAAATGCGTAGCTGCGAACCTTCTGTTTGTGACGACTTGCCTCCTTGGTGTCGGATGGTCGGACATGACTATCTTGGCATATTAGGGACACCAAAACAAGCCAGATATTTTATAAGAAAAAATGCAACCGTACAAGATGATGAAAAAAATCTGGAAAAAGACAAAAACAAAGCAAAAGAATATGAATGGCGAGCAAGAACAAGATCAACCGGACATCTGAAAAGCACAGTTTATTGCCGGAACTTCTCTTTTGATGTTGGTCAACCAGCCAGCTTTGAAGAAAAAGATAGGTACCCATCAGCATTGGAATATCTGATAGGCGCTCTTTCAGCATCGCTTTCTACTGCTTTTTCAACAGAAAGTGCTAAAGCAGGAATGAATATAGATGATGTAGAAATTTCTATTCGCTGCAAACTGGTAAACATTTTGGCTCATTTGGGTTTAGAACAAGGCGATCCTAGTATTTCATCTGTTGAAATCAAATGCTTTATTTCTTCTATGGATGATGAAAACAAAATAAAAGAAATATGGGAACGGACATTAAACTGCTCTCCTATATATGCAACATTGAGAAAGTCAACTGAAATTAAGGTAAAAATGACTATTGTATAAGTTATAACCTTAATAAAAATAATAAAATCAATATATTATTGATAGTTTTTATAATTAATAACTTTTTATATGTATAAAAGCGATATACTATTCCCTGTTACTCAGGTTGGAAGCTGGCCTCGTTCAAAAGTATTACTGAAGGCACTACGAGATAAACAAAAACAACGTATTACAAGAGAAGAATTTGATACTATTGCTAACAAAGAAGCAGAGCGATGCATAAAGTATCAATTAGATGCTGGGGTTGATATTCTTGTTGAAGGGGAGCATCATAGGGATAATTTTTATTCATTTATTACTGATAAGATTGAAGGTACAAAGTTGATGTCTCTTGCTGAAATGCTCGATACAGTTGAGAACAAAGAAAGTTTTGAAGAAATGCTCGATACTCTTGACGTACCAGCTTCTGCAATAAAAAACCCGACATGTATTGGGAAACTGAAGCGAAAAGAATCATTAACTTTAAATGAATTTAAATTTGTTAAAAGTTTTACTGATAAACCAGTTAAAATAACCCTTCCAGGACCTTATTTGTTAACCAGAGCGATGTGGGTTGGCTCCTATTCAAAAATGGGTTATAATAATAAATTAGAAATGGCAGAAGATGTAATTGAAATTCTTCGTCAGGAATTATCTGACTTGCAAGCTGCCGAATGTGAGTTCGTCCAGTTTGACGAACCAGTTCTCACTGAAATTGTGATGTCAGATGATTGCGGTAGACGAACATTCATGTGAGCTACTCTTGCTACCCGATCTGATTCGGGCACGGAATTAAATTATGCAGCTGAATTAATCAATAAAGTTGTTGCTGGTTTCGAAAATATTAGAACAGGAATCCATGTATGCAGAGGAAACTGGAGCAGAAAAGAAGAAACTTTATTGACTGGCGACTATTTGCCTTTACTTCCTGCATTCACACAAATGAATGTGAACCAATTTGTTTTGGAATATGCCACTCCGAGAGCTGGTGAAATAGAAATTATTGGCAAAGCTCTTGGTAATAAAGAATTGGGGTTAGGTGTAATTAATCCCAGAACTGATGATGTTGAATCTACTGAATTTATTATAAGTAAAGTAGAAAAAGTTTTAGAATTTTATTCTCCAGAAAAAATATTTCTCAATACAGATTGTGGTTTTGGTTGTTTTGCTGAAAGATGTGTAAACGATGAAGAAAAGGCATATAGGAAAATTAAACAAATGGTTATTGCAGCTAAAATTCTCAGAGAAAAATACAAATAATTAAAACCTATTAAAAAAGGTTATTTCTAATTTGAACATCCTGTATTGATAATTAATATCTGAAACAAACTATACACAAAATACTTCAAAACTATATTATTATTAAAATACAAATTCTTTACACTTTTACACTAAATAAAATTCATTTAATCTGATTTTTATTTGCTTTTTTTTTTTTCACGCCTTAGCTTGATTTCAATATTTCATTTATCAAAAAAAAGATTTATTTATTTTTTTTTTACTCTATATTTTTCATAAAAACTATTGAAATTATATAAAAAACAGCTTTGTTAATAATTTTATTTGTTAGAATAAATAAATGATATTACATTTGAACGCTATATATAAAATATAATTAAAAAATAAGTTATTGCTAAAACAGGAAATGGAAGTTCAGAAGCCAAAAACCATTCTAGTTGCTGAAGACGATTGTTTAAATCAACGTTATATAAAAAACTTATTAGAAAGTAATGGTTGGCAAGTTGAATCTGTTTTCAATGGAAGTCAGGCTATCGAAAGACTATCTACTCACAAAATAGATGTTGTTTTAATGGATGGACGAATGCCTAAAATGGATGGATTTGAAGCCGCTACTCAAATCAGAGAAAATGAAAAAAATACAGGAAATAGAGTTCCAATAATTGCACTTACTGGTTATGCTTATGAAGAAGATAAGGAAAAGTTCTTCAAATCAGGAATGGATGATTATGTAATCAAACCTATTGACGAAAATGTATTGTTAAATTTGATAAAAAAACATTTGCCAGATTAATTTTCACCCTCTTCCTTATCTTTAAAAATATTAAGTAATAATTCAAGTTCCTTCACTTTGGTTGAATAACCTAATTTTTCGTAAGCATGAATAAGATTATATAGCAATCTTTTTATAATTTCTTCATTTGCAGTAGGTTTAAAATAAGTTTGATTTGGTTTAAGTTTAAGTTGTTTTAAAAATAATTCAATTTCGTTTTTAGTAAAAACAGCTCCTTTATTGAATGGATTAATATAAAAAAGAACTTCATTCTCATTAATAAAAGAAATATTATTTTCAGAAAATTGATTGGTAAACGCCAAAATAAAATGTTCAGGAAGATTAACACCAAAAACAGGTAAATTATTTTTCTGGGCAATAATAATATATAGTATTGCTAATGAAATAGGATTTCCTTTCTTTGTTTCCAGTAAAGTGTTAATATATGAGTTTTGTGGAGAATGAAAATTTATAGTATTGGCACTAAAACAATGAACATCAAAAAGAATGTGATTGATAATTCGAACTTTTTCAAGAAAAGTAAGATTATCATTTAACTCAAGCCACACATCTTTAGCAATAGCATCAATTTGCGATTTAATATGATCTTCATTTAAATCCGGATACTGAAATTTTGTTAAAAGCATATGCCCCAAGAACAAATTTCTAGCACCAAAATGATACCAACTATTCAATTCCATATATACATTATCGAATTGAATTTTGTGTATTATTTCCTCAATTCGGGCTTGCAAAATACCATCAAATGAGTTTTCCCATGTTTTCTCGAGGTAAGGAATTGCATCAACTCCATAAGAATATATTTTTTGCTGAATTTGCTCAAAACAAACCTCATCAGGCTCGTCAAGTAAGCTTATTAATGCTTTTAATTCATCACTAATTGATTTATCATCCATCTTGGCATTAATTTTTTACAAAATACTTTATGCAAAAATAATCAATTTAAATAAAAAATATCTATAAAACTTATAATACACAATTAACCAGTATCTTTTATTAAATATAATAATCCATATACAAACTCTTTTCATACATTTAGAAATATATACATATAAAATAAAACTAAATATTAATTTTGCAAAACAACACAAGAATCTGCTTTTAAGCCAAGAATAATGAAAACAACTTTTTCTGCCAGAAAATTTACCATTTTTGCAATTTTTGCCTTTGTTGGGTTAATATACATAGCAAGGTTGTTTTATATTCAATTGATAGATCAATCATTCAAATTGTCAGCAAACAACAATGTATTACGCTATATTACCGAGTATCCTGCAAGAGGGCTGATTTATGACCGCAATGGCAAACTTTTAGTTTATAATGAAGCAGTTTATGATTTGATGGTTGTGCCAAAATTAGTTAAATCAATGGATACTTCCGATTTATGTAAACTAATTGGAATTGATGATTCGACTTTTAAATCCAGACTTGATAAAGCCCGTCAGTTTTCTATTTACAAACCATCTTTTTTCGAAAAACAATTAACTGTCGAAACTTATGGTTTTATACAGGAAAAATTATATAAATTTCCTGGATTTTATGTACAAGCCCGTACTGTTAGGAAGTATCCTACTCCTATTGCTGCACATACTATGGGTTATATAGGTGAAGTCAGCCCCGAAACAACTTTAAAAAACAGTTATTATAAATCTGGTGATTATGTAGGCATTAGCGGAATTGAAAAATCCTACGAGGAAATCTTACGTGGCAAAAAGGGTGTTAAAATTAAAATGTATGATGTTTTCAATAGAGAAAAAGGAAGTTTTCAGAATGGAAAATACGACACCCTTGCTGTACCAGGAAAAAATCTTTACACTTCTCTCGATGCAGATCTACAAACCTATGGTGAAAAATTAATGGTCAATAAAATTGGCAGTATTGTTGCTATAGAGCCTTCAACTGGAGAAATACTCGCTTTGGTATCAAGTCCCACTTACAATCCAAATTTATTAGTAGGAAGAATACGTTCTGAAAACTATAGCAAACTGTTGGCCGATGAATTTATCCCACTATTCGACAGAGCATTAATGGCACAGTATCCTCCTGGATCTGTTTTTAAATTAGTTAATGGATTAATTGGGTTGCAAGAAAAAGTCATTACACCAGAAACACGATTTGGTTGTGGTGGTGGTTTTAGTCTTGGGGGTGGAAAATCAGTTGGCTGCCATGGTCATTTTTCCCCAACAGATCTTTCTCAAGCTATAGCCATTTCCTGTAATACTTATTTTTGTAATGTTTTCAGAGCTATAATGAACGACAATGATTATAACAATACTCGAGAAAGTTATCTTAATTGGAGAAAAGATGTGATGAGCTTTGGATTTGGGAAAAAATTCAAAAATGATTTACCAAATGAACTTAATGGCAATATCCCATCTGCAGAATATTATGATAAATTTTTTGGCAAAAATAAATGGCATGCTTTAAATATAATTTCATTGTCTATAGGTCAGGGAGAAATCGGCATTACACCTTTACAACTTGCAAATTTGGCTGCTCTTATAGCAAACAAAGGTTATTACTATACCCCCCATATTGTAAAAGCTGTTGACAAAAAGAATTATGTATTAAATAAATATATAAATAAAAATTACACAATGGTTGATCCTATCTACTTTCCAACAATTATAGAGGCAATGTATCAGGTTGTTGAAATGGGAACCGCTACAATTGCTAAAATGGAAAATTTACAAATTTGTGGAAAAACAGGAACTGCACAAAATCCTCATGGCGAAAACCATTCTGTATTTATTGCCTTTGCACCTAAAGATAATCCCAAAATTGCAATATCTGTAATTATAGAAAATGCAGGTTATGGTGCTACATATGCTGCTCCAATTGCAAGTTTAATGATTGAAAAATATCTTTATAGAAAAGTGAAACGACTAGATGTAGAAGCTTCAATGATCAATGCAGATTTAATGACCAAACTCAAGAAAAAAATTAAAAAATAATGGCAGGTAGAAAAAATTTACTTTCTAATACTGACTGGATTTTAGTAAGTCTTTATCTCATTTTTGTTTTAATGGGGTGGCTCAACATATATGCTGCTGTTTACAACGAAAATCATAACAGCATATTAGATATGAGTCAGGCTTACGGTAAACAACTTATATGGATAGGCACAGCTTTTATAATAGCTCTGGCAATATTAATTACTGACCAAAAATTCTTTACTGCTTTTGCATATCCAATATATGGAACCTCCTTATTATTATTAATTATTGTTTTGATATTTGGAAAAGAAGTTTCTGGATCAAGATCCTGGTTTCGTATAGGCGATTTAGCTATTCAACCTGCAGAATTTGTCAAATTCGCTACAGCATTAGTGTTAGCAAAGTATCTTGGGACTATTAACATTCGTATTCAGGATTTTAAAACTAAATTAAATGTATTTGCACTTTTACTTTGCCCTGTATTACTGATCCTTTTACAAAACGACACTGGTTCAGCTATGGTTTTTATAGCTTTTATTTTTGTATTATATAGAGAAGGCTTATCCGGTAATGTATTAATATTTGGGTTATTAATATGCGTCTTGTTCTTTCTTCCATTATTATTTGATAAATTGATAATAATAATAATATTGCTGGGCATTGGTGGCATCTTGTTCTATTTAGTGAGAAAAAACAAAAAAGACATTATTGCCTTAGTAACAATTGTAGTGCTTTCAATAGGATTTATATACAGTGTTGATTATTTATACTCCAAGGTTCTCCAACCCCATCAAAAACAAAGAATAGATGTACTTATTGGGAAACAAACCGATTTAAAAGGTGCTGGATATAATGTAAATCAATCAAAAATTGCTATCGGTTCTGGGGGGCTAATTGGTAAAGGATACTTACAGGGGACACAAACAAAGTATGACTTTGTTCCAAAACAAAGTACAGATTTTATTTTCTCAACTATAGGCGAAGAATGGGGGTTTGTTGGGAGCTCGGTAGTAATTCTGTTATTTATCTTACTATTTTTTAGGATATTATTTGTTGCAGAACGACAACGATCCTCACTTACCAGAATATATGGCTATGGGGTAGCTTCTTTATTCTTTTTCCATTTTATGGTTAATATTGGAATGACCATTGGATTTTTCCCAGTTGTTGGAATCCCATTACCTTTCTTTAGTTACGGCGGTTCTTCTTTATGGGCTTTTACTCTTTTGTTGTTTGTACTGATAAAATTCGATTCTAATCGGCTATATACATACTAAACAATATTCTTCCTTAAAACAATTGTCTTATTTCGGTTTTTAAATGTTCTGATGCTATAGTAACAGGAAACTTGTTAATAAGTACAGATTTTTCAAATATTTTTTTTGATAAATCAGATGCAGTGGCATTATCATTAAGTTCTCCCATAGATGTATTGATAAGTTTTAGCATTTCTTCCTTTGCGTTTTTTACTAATTCCCAAGCCTGTGAAGAAACATAAACCTGTTGCGACAGATTATGTTCAAATTCTTCTCGGATAGTTTTAATAAGCAACATTTGATATTGAGAAGCAGAATAATTTGAATTAAAAACTCTAACTAATAAGCTGCTAGGCGAAACACGTTCTAAAAAAAGAACCAATCGTTCATATGCCTGCAGTCGTATTGGAATAGTTATATTACCAGATAACTTTATAAATTCTAATTGCTTTTTTTTGTTTTCATTTTCAAAAAAAAGTTTAATAACAAAGAAAGATGTTAAAAAAACTACTATAGATGGTAGTACATATTTTAATATTTCGAATAATTCTGACATAAATTTTAGTACTTAGTATTACAAATAAATTGAAACAGATATTGTTTAAATTAATTAATCGCAAATATCGGAATTTATAAGAAAACTTATTAAAATTAATTTGATTGGTACGTATTTATTTTATTAATTTTGTTGCATACTCAGTAAAATTAACATATTTATAATAATTCTTTTTTAGCAAAATGGAACATATTTTATCAAACAGAATCAACAATCTTTCCGAATCAGCTACATTAGCAATGGCTTGTCTTTGCAGAGAACTTAAATTACAAGGACATAATGTTATTGATTTAAGTCTTGGAGAACCCGATTTTAACACCCCAGACATTGTTAAAAATGCAGCTAAAGCTGCCATCGATAACAATTTTACATTCTATACCCCTGTTTCTGGTTATTTGGATTTGAGAAAAGCTATTTGCAATAAACTTAAAAGAGATAACAACCTCGATTATGCACCTGATCAGATTGTAGTTTCAAACGGAGCAAAACATTCTATTGCAAATGCGGTTTTGTGTCTTGTTAATCCTGGTGATGAAGTAATTGTTCCTGCTCCTTACTGGGTATCATATTCCGAAATTATTAAATTAGCTGAAGGGGTTCCGGTTTATATTGAAGCAAAAATAGATTCTGATTTTAAAGTAACACCCGAACAAGTTGAAGCTGCTATAACACCGAAAACAAAATTATTTTTATTCAGCTCACCCTGCAATCCCACTGGATCTGTATATTCAAGAGAAGAATTAAAAAAACTGGCTGATGTATTTGCTAAACATAAAAATATCTACATCATTTCTGATGAAATTTATGAACATATTAATTTTAATGGGGGACATCAAAGTCTTGCTCAATTCGATTTCATAAAAGAAAACGTAATAACGATCAATGGTGTATCAAAAGGATTTGCAATGACAGGATGGAGAATTGGATATATGGCTGCTCCTAAATTTATTGCTAAAGCATGCGATAAACTACAAGGACAAATTACATCTGCGCCAAGTTCTATTGCACAAAAAGCAGCACTTATGGCTATGAATACCGATTTATCTGTTGTAAGAGAAATGGTTAAAGTTTTTAAAGAAAGAAGAGACTTGGTATTAAGTCTTCTAAAAGAAATTCCAGGTTTAAAAACAAATACACCTGAAGGTGCTTTTTATGTTTACCCCGAAATTTCCTATTATATCGGAAAGTCTGATGGTAAAACTACAATAAAAACTGATGATGACTTTTGTATGTATATTTTAAAATCTGTTCAGGTAGCAATTGTTCCTGGTTCTGCATTTGGAACACCCAATTACATAAGAATTTCCTATGCAACATCTAACGATTTACTAATTGAAGCAATCAAACGCATTAAAAAAGCCTTATCAGAACTCAAATAACAACTATTATTATTCAATCTTAATAAAAAAGGGAGTATCGATTTAACGATACTCCCTTTTCTTTTTTGAAAATCTACTAAATTAAATCTTTTCAAGTTTGAAAACAATTTTCATGTCAAATGTTTTATCAGATTTAAAATCTTTAACAACCATGTTTTCCAGTTCTTGTTTAACATAAACTGTTAATTCTATGTTACGAGAGTAAATATCATTTACTTTGATTTTACCTTTTTTATCAACAACTAAATTAACAAAAACATAGTCTTCAATTTGCTTGTCTTTTGCAAATGCAGGATATTGTAATTCTCTTTGTATCACTTTTACAATTTTGTTGGTACTTACTTTATCAGGACTATTTCCTGCAAATGTTAAACTTACCATAAATATTGTGGCAATTGTCATTAATACTAATTTTTTCATAATGTATAAGATTTAAGATTAATTTTTAATTTACAAATTGAGCATAGAAATTCCATTGAACTAAATTCAAATTTTAACAATTTAAAATAATTATTGAATTTTTTAACGCTTTAGAACAATTGTTCGTATGCTATTTGTTATTTTAAACATAAGACGGTCTATTGCATAAATAAGTTACAAAAAAATTTAATTTATTTTCAAAATATACATAAACCCATTATTTATAAAGGAATTCAATATAAAAAAAAATAACAAAATCTTATTTTGAAATGAATCAAAAGAAAAAATTATTTATTGAAAGATGAAATATTCTTCTCAGCTTTCTCTATATTTTCAATCGTTCCCAGATCGAACCAATAGGAACCGGAGTGATTATATGCAGCTATTTTATGATTTTCAGCTAAACGAATATAAACATTGGTAATAGAAAACACAGCGTCTTCATCTAGATATTGAAAAATGGACGGATTAATTACATGAATTCCACTAAACGCCAGAGGTATTAATTCTTCTGATGTATTATTGCTTTTAATGATTGTATTATTCTTCAGGTTTTGCCATCCACATAGTTTATTATCTTTATCGAAAAGAAAATAGCGTGAAGTTTCCCGTGGCATTACCGCCAATGTTGCCAAAGATTGTGATTGAATATGGCTCTCAATTAAACCATGTAAATTAATATCCGAAAGAACATCCACATTGTGAACAAGAAAAGGTTGATTGTCATTAAAAAACCAGGAGGCTTTTTTTAACCCACCTCCAGTATCGAGTAACAATGAAGATTCATCTGAGGTCGTTATATTAATGTCAAAATTGTTGTTTTTGTTGAGAAAGTCAATGATTTGTTCAGCAAAATGATGAATATTAATAATTATATCATTAAATCCATTCCTTTTCAATTTATTAATTAGTATTTCAAGTAGAGGAGTGTTATTAATCTTCACCAAAGCTTTTGGAATATGATTGGTTAATGGTTGCAGTCTGGTTCCCTTACCTGCAGCAAAAATCATTGCCTTCATTTCTTTATCTCTTTGGGTTTACACAAATGCTTTTCTTTCTTTGCCGTACTTCCACATTTTTTGCAAATATAATTTGCAATCTCTGAATCTGATTTAATATTATCTTTACAGTTCTTTTTAGTCATAGAAATTTAACATTTTTCATCATTATTATCTACCAGTTTCTTTTTTCGCAATGATTAAGCTCAATTGTAATATTATATTTCTCCATTAAATGTTTATATAAATTTTCAGCACAATAAACCGAACGATGTCTTCCGCCAGTGCAACCAAAACTAACCATTAAATTTGAAAAATCCCGTTCAATATACCTTTCTACAGATTTATCAACTAATGCATAAATGTGTGAAAGAAATTCATCTGTTTCTTTCTGGTTTTTTAAAAAATCAATTACTGTTTTATCTTTTCCTGTATAGTTTTTGTATTCATTATATTTTCCAGGATTATGCAGTGCACGGCAATCAAATACAAAACCACCACCATTACCGCTATTATCTTGCGGAATTCCTTTGCAATAGGAAAAACTATTGATTTTAACATTGAGATTATGAGTGACCTTAAATGTTGATTTGCTATTCTCCTTATCAATAAGATGTTCAATAACTTTAGTTAACTCAGGTATCGGAATAGTAATATGCTTGGACAACAGCAACCATTTAAGATTATTAACAGCATAAGGAATACTTTGAAGAAAGTGTTCTTTTTTTTCATACAATCCCCTAAATCCATAAGCTCCCATTGCTTGCAAAATTCTTATTAATACATACCCATAATAGAATCTTATAAATTTGTTTTTATCAACTTTTATATACTTACTAATTGTTTCTATATAATATTCGAGCAATTCATCTCTTAATGATTGAGAAAGATTTGCTTTAGCATCAAACAGCAAAGAGGCAATATCGTATTGCAAAGCACCTTTACGTCCACCCTGATAATCTATAAAATAGGGTACATTATCATAAATCATTATATTTCGCGATTGCATATCGCGGTATAAAAAATAACTACAGTCTGCTTCAAGCAGAAAATCAGAAAAAGTATTGAAGTCATCTTCTAATTTCTGTTCATCAAAAGGAGTATTAGAAAGTTTTAGATAATAATATTTGAAATAGCTCAAATCCCACATCATCGACTGTTTATCGAATGCTGCACGGGGATAACACTTATTGTAATCAAGCTCCTTCCCTCCTATTATCTGAAATTCAGGAAGATTTTCTATAATCTTCTTATATAAATTTTTTATCTCATTTTCTGTTTTATCAGAATTTAATAAAGAAAAGAGCGTAATGTCTCCCAGGTCTTTTTGAAGATATGAATTATTATCAATGTCTGAAACATATATCTCAGGAACATTAAGTTTTTGGGTTAAGAAGTGATTCGAAAAACTAAGAAAAGCTTCATTTTCTTTACGATCAAGATTATAAACCCCAATTACTGTTTTGGTATTCCCAAATATTCTATAATAAGACCGACTCGAACCAGATTGAGGCAAAGGTTTTATTTGCACTACTGTCTCATTAGCCCACTTTTCAAATAAATCTGAAACTATTTTTTTTTGATTTGTTTTCAATACAATTAAATTATTTCATTATTCATAGGGTACAGGACGATAAATCATAACTTTACCTTTTACAATATGATTTATATTCAGTTTTCCTATGGTTACTTTCTTTCCGCCATAGCCTGTATTTTGTTCTGCAACTTCATACACACCCTTGCTTATAACTTTGTAAACAATGGAAGTATGTTGTTTCATTGTTTCGGTGTATTTTGTATTGCCTTCTGTATATTTTACAACTACGTCTTTATATTGAATGATATCACCAGGATAAATACTATCCTTTTTGGGGTTTAACAATTTACCATAAACTAATTTCCCTTCCCAGTCTGCTTTAACCTTAATCAATGCTTTATTTGCCAAATCCCAGCACTCTCCCCTGTCAACTTTTTTACCCATTACCGAATTTACATATTCTATAATTTGTTTATTCATTTCAGGAATTTGCGAATGAGATTTCCCATTAATAAACAAACAAAATATAATGACAGGCAATAATAATTTTTTTATCATATTTCTATTACTTTTTAAATTTTAAACCAAATTTAGTGATAAAATTTAAAGTGAAACTTTATATATTTTTCCTTTTTCAGATGTTATTAACAATAATTTATTTGTAAGAATGGTAATAGAAAATAAGTTATCATCACAAAACTTTTTGGCAAGTTTCCAATTATTTCCTCCATCTTCAGTAATCATTAGCAAACCATCAGAACCAACAGCATAGCCAATATTGGTATCTCCAAATTTTATATCATTAAAATGGGTTCTTTTCTCAAATGCTTTGTTGGGTTTAACAATCGTTTTCCAATTATTACCTGCATTTTGGGTTTTATATATCCCGCCATTATAACCTACTGCAACTCCATTATCCTTATCTCCAAAATAAACAGAAGTAAAAAAATCTCCCTTAATTGAACATAATTGATAACTCAGTCCCCCATCATTGGTTTTGTATATAACACCATAACCTGAAAGGTAACCATTAAGCTCATCTATAAAGTAGATTCCTTTTAATTCATTTTCAAATGTTTTGAAAATCCAATTGTTACCAGCATCTGTTGTTTTATAGATCAATCCCGAATCATAGTTTTGTCCTCCAACCATTAAAAATTCATTCTCATTAAAAAAGAAAAAGTTTTTAAATGCTGTTCTTTGATATTTATCTCGTGGTATGGTGTCAAACCAAAATTCATTCCAGTTCTCACCCCTATCATTGGTAGTGAGCAACAACATACTATCTCCTCCTGCATAACCTTTGCTATCATCTACAAAATGCAGGTTATAAACACTTCGCAAGTTGCTCGAATAAACCTTTTTCCAGTTGTTTCCATTATTCGTTGTTTTGAAAATCGCTCCATAATCAAATTGCCTGCCTCCACATGCAAAACCAACCGAATCGCTTAGAAATATTATTTTATGTATATTGATATTTTCGTTTACCGACAATACTTCAAAACTAACGCTTATCGTTTCTTCTTTCCTACAAGCACCAAACAGAAATAATAAACAAACCAATAAAACACTATACTTTTGCAGCATAATTTGTAATTTTTATAAAATCGCTCACATTCAATTGCTCTGCACGTTTATTGAACAACTCCTCAGAAGTGTATTTATTATCAATACCTATACATTTCAAAGCATTTCTTAATGTTTTTCTACGCTGATTAAACGCTGTTTTCACGATCAACTTAAAAAGTTTTTCATCGCAATCAAGCGATACAACATCATTTCTTCTTAACCTTATAACTGCTGATTTCACTTTTGGAGGAGGAATAAATACTGTTTCATTAACTATGAACAAATACTCAATATTATAAAACGCTTGCAAAAGCACACTCAGTATCCCATATGTTTTTGAACCTGGTTTTGCAGCAATTCTGAGCGCAACCTCATTCTGAAACATCCCAACAACCTCTGGTATCTGATTTCTATAATTTAACACCTTAAATAAAATCTGTGAAGATATATTATATGGAAAATTTCCGATTATACTAAAGTTGTCTGTAAAAAGCATACCTAGATCATACTTCAAAAAATCTCCCAAGATCAAGCGATCGCCCAATTGAGGATAGTGTTGCTTCATATATTCAATAGACTCCCTGTCAATATCAATTATATACAGGTTTTTATCAGGTTTCTGAATAAGGTATTTAGTAAGAACACCCATCCCCGCTCCTATTTCGATAATATTAGAAGATTTATCATCCAGTGAATCAACAATTTTAGCGGCAATATCTTCATCTTTCAGAAAATGTTGACCAAGATGTTTTTTAGGTTTTACGAAAGTCATATCAATAAAGGGGTTGTTCCAATAATGCTAAGTTAATACTATTTAATTTGGTTGTTTTTGAAATGAAATTGTTAAATTGTTTTATTGCTTTATTGTTATTAATTAAAAGTATAAATAAAGAATAGCAATTTAACAATCAATATAAACAATTTAACCATTTTATATATTATTTAAAAATATACTTTCTCCTATTTTGCCTGTAATACCCGCCTGGTATATCCTTTCAAAATAATTGACAATACCTTTTTTTCCTTCAGTACCCAAATCTCTGGTATAATTATTTACATACAATTGAATATGTTTATTTATCACCTCCTCATCCATTTCCTGTGCAAGTTTTTTAATAAACGCTGACGAGGAAGCTGGATTATTCATTGCAAAGTCTATACTTTTCCTTAGTAATCTATTTATTTTTTGCTTATCCTCTACCGGAATATCTTTTCTAATAGCAATTCCACCAAGAGGTATTGGCATATGTGTTAAAGTTTCCCAATACTCACCTAGATCAATGATCTTTTTCAATCCTTTTGCCTGATAGGTGAATCTGTTTTCATGAATAATAACGCCCGCCTCTACCCTACCAATTATTATTGCTTCTTCAATTTCCGAAAAGAGCATTTCTTTCTTATTTTTTGCATTAGGAAAAGCAATACCAAGTAAACTATTGGCTGTTGTGTTCTTTCCGGGAATGGCAATGCTCAAATTTTCGACATCGCTCAAAGTATATTCATTTTTACTTATAAGAATAGGACCACAATTTTTACCCAACGCACTTCCGGAATCCAGCAACTCATAATCACTTGCAACATTTGCAAATGCAAAAAAACTTAGTTTTGTAATATCAAGTTCTTTATTAAAAGCTTTGTTGTTCAATTCTTCCACATCTGCAATCACAGGAATAAATTCAATTCCATCAGCAGCTATCTTGTTATTTATCAATGCATCGAAAATAAAAGTATCATTAGGACAAGGAGAAAAACCAAGGGTATATTTTACAGACAACATATTAAAAATAAAAAACAAAGATAATCATATCCATTTTAAATTAGAAAATTAGATGATGAATGATGGGATAATTAGATAATGAGATGATTAAAAGATGGAATGATAAAATAAAAAAGGAATTCTTTGAAGTAGGCATATATCAATAGAAAACCTGCCAGGTTCTAAAAACATGGCAGGTAAAGCAAATTTAATTATATTGCTATTTTAATGATTGATGATAACTTTTCAAAACTTAATATCCACTCCATTTTCAGATCAATTAAAAAATAAATGGATATATACTACTCCATTTTTTCCATTCCTTAAAATATTTTTCATCATAATCACTCCAATTTTGGAGTAGTATAAAATATTTTTCAAACATCATACTCCAATTTTGGAGTAACATAAAATATTTTTCAAACCTCGTACTCCAATTTTGGAGTAGCATAAAATATTTTTCAAACATCATACTCCAATTTTGGAGTAGCATAAAATATTTTTCAAACATCGTACTCCAATTTTGGAGTAACATAAAATATTTTTCAAACATCGTACTCCAATTTTGGAGTAGTATAAAATATTTTTCAAACATCATACTCCAATTTTGGAGTAACATAAAATATTTTTCAAACATCATACTCCAATTTTGGAGTACTAACCATGAAGTCAATTATCAAAGGTTTCGATTTTTTACTCTTTTAAAAACATTTTTTTCGAAATGCTCTAAAAATAAAATACAGACCCTAAAATATTTTTTTATTATGGCGTTTTTATAATAAACAATATCAATTAAAAATATCTGTAATAATCTGTAAAATCTCTACTACCTGTAGTAATTTTAGTTATAGTAAATTATCAGAGTGCCCTCTTTTTTTTAAAATTTATGTAAAATATATTTGACATGATGTAAAATATGTTTATCTTTGTGTCGAAATTGTTTTACAATAATAAAAAAAATTAAAGAGGAATTTAAAATGTATCGAAGAGAAAAACAAATACTTGTATCATTAATCAGTACCATCCTCATTCTGGGATTCTATTCCCTATTTGTATATCAAAAATATATAGCTGGAAATATGGAGATTATTAATGACTTTAAATTCTGGGGAAAAGCATTCCTGATCTTGATACCAGTTACAATTGTAGCACAAATCATCATTCATATTGTGTTTTTCATCATCAACAAAATTGTTACAAATGAAGATATACCCATGATTAATGATGAACGTGACAAATTAATTGAACTAAAAGCCATAAGGATCTCTCACTGGGTGTTCATTGTTGGCTTTTTGCTGTCAATGGGGTCACAAGCTATTGGGATGCAGCCCTGGGTGATGTTCATTACGCTTATATATTCTGGCTTTTTTGCAGCCATAGCTTCAGAAATTGCAAAGATTTATTTTTATCGGAAGGGATTTTAATATGAGCAAGTGTAGAATAATTAACAATATACGCAAGTTACGCTTTCATAACAGCGAAATGACCCAACAGGAATTGGCTGATAAAACAGGTGTAACCCGACAAACAATAGTAGCCATCGAAAATGAGAAATACTTTCCTACGCTCGAACTGGCATTTCGTATTGCCCTTGTTTTCAACACCCCACTCGAAGAAGTGTTTTCATTTCAGATTGAAGACGAACCTAAGAAAAATTAAACTCTAATTTATGTTTTTTATAAAAATAAATACAAACAAATAAAATGAAAAAGTCAAAACAATTTGGAGAAACCGTAATCGGTTATAACATTCCAGTATTAAATGAACGTGAAATAAGGGCTTCGGCAGGAATACTTTTTTTATTTACCTTTCTGTCATTATTACTCATTCTCTTTAAAGGAAATTTTCTGCTGATAAAGTATGTAATTACTTTATTTGTAACAGACTTTGCAATCCGTGTTTTTATTAATCCTAAATTTTCACCGACATTAATAATCGGACGATTGATTGTTAGCAGACAAAACCCCGAATATGTTGGTGCTGCACAAAAAAAGTTTGCTTGGATAATAGGCTTTATTTTGTCAGCAGTTATGTTCATTCTAATGGTAATAGTTAATTCATACAGCATTATTACCGGTATCATCTGTTTAATTTGCTTGATATTCTTATTCTTCGAATCTGCCTTTGGTATCTGTTTAGGATGTTTGTTTTATGGTTGGTTTTACAAAAAGAAAGCACAATATTGCCCTGGTGAAATTTGTGTTTTAAAAACAAAACAAGAAATTCAGAAAATATCACTATTACAAATTGCGATTATTATTGCGTTCATTGCATTTATTATTCTTATAGCATATTTATTTAATGATAATTTTAGTATAAAACCAAATGATTTGTGGGTAATAATCAATTCTTCATTACCAAAATAATTAAAATTCTACATAAAACAGCGAAGCACTTATGAAAACAACTGAAAGCACAAATTATAAGCAAACAGAAGCCTCTGTAGAACTAGAACGGGGAGTGTATGCAGCCTTAGAAACTTATTCTAATGTTCACCGAGGTAGTGGGCACAACTCAATGGTAACAACACATTTATTCGAACAGGCAAGAGACATTATTTTGGAATACATGGGTCTGAACAAAAACAAATACACGCTTATCTTTTGCACACCCAGAAGAGCAGCAATACTTAAGATGAAGCTTGAACCAGAAAGTTATCAAATTGTTTCAAGTCAGGATATTGGTCTGTCAATTGGTGTAAGTGCAATCGCTATCAAAAGAAAAGCACTGCCAAAAGGTGTTCCTTTTCAGACTGGTGGTGGAACAACCAGACTTATTTCTAAAGATTGGGTAATTTGGGCAGATGCACCAGATAAATTCGAAGCAGGCACTCCTGCTATTATTAACATTATCACTTATGCTAAGGCGCTTCGTTTGATACAGCAAAATGGAAAAGACATCTTCAAAAATCCTTTTGACGAAAAACACTCAGCAACAAATATACTTTATCAGGATGAATTAGAGAAATACACTGGCCAGGAACTATTGTCTGAACTCAGGCAAACTTTAATTGGAAAAAACGCTCTTGTTCCAACAATAGAAGGTGCAAAACCATTTATAAACCTTGACAACAGTGCCAGCACTCCAACATTCATACCTATATGGAATACTTTTTGTCAAACATACCGACAATCAGAGGAAGTGAAAGTAGCGATTATAAATGAAGTAAAGATCATTATTGCCAAAATGCTTAACGCACGTTTAACTGACTATGATGTGGTATTTACTTCCAATACTACCGAAGCTATTAATCTTGTTGCTGAAAGTTTAGGCAATGAATCCGATAAAAGTAACAAAACCGTTGTAGTAAACACTTTTCTAGAACACTCCTCAAACGATCTGCCCTGGCGCATGATTCCTGATAGCTCACTGATAAGGCTATCAATAGATGCTGACGGCATATTTGATTTAAATGAACTGGAAAAGTTGTTGAATGAATATAACAATAAATGTCTTTATGGAAGTAAACGAATAAAACTTGTTGCCGTGAGCGGAGCCTCGAACGTACTCGGCATATGCAACAATTTAAAAGAAATATGTAGGATTGTTCATCAATATGGCGCTAAATTACTAATAGATGCAGCACAGTTAGTAGCTCATCGAAAAATAAATGTTGAAGAAGCTGGAATTGACTATCTTGCGTTCTCTGCACATAAAGTGTATGCACCATTCGGATGTGGAGTGCTTTTGGTTAGAAAAGGACTTCTTAATTTTAATACCAATGAATTGGAATTGATTAAATCATCTGGCGAAGAAAACGTAGGAGGTATTGCTGCATTAGGGAAAGCACTTGTACTTTTACAACGAATAGGGATGGAAATAATTGAAAAGGAAGAACAGGTTTTAACAGGGCTTGCATTAAACAGTTTTGGAAAAATAGCAGGTCTCAGTATGTATGGTATAAAAGATCCGAATTCACCCATGTTTGTCAATAAATTAGGTGTAATTACATTTAGTTTAAAAAATATAATGCCAAACAATGTAGCCAAAGAACTTGCCTTGCAACGTGGAATAGGAGTGCGATATGGTTGTCATTGTGCCCATATAATAATCAAGCACCTACTACATGTTGGTCCTTTTCTTGAACGATTTCAGAAGTTGATTTCGACTCTTTTCCCAAAGTTAAGATTCCCAGGAGTGGTTCGTGTGAGTTTTGGGATTGAAAACAGCATAGAAGATGTTCACACACTGATTAATGTTTTGGATAAAATTACCAGAAAAACGCATACTTCAGCGGAAGAGCATTCAACTTATGTAGATAACAAAAAAACTATCTTGACTAAGTCGTTAGTAAAACAGCAAATGAATGATTTTACAAAAGCAGTAGCTTTGAAAGTATATTCTCAGCATTAGCAGCGTAAAATAAATGGTTTTTTTGCTATTATAAGCAAAACTTAGTTGAATTAAATCTGCAATAAGAGGAGCGTAGGAAATACATAATTAATTCGCCTGTTATTTAATAAGATTGATAATTTGATTTTGAAATTTGTTATTCTCCTTTTGTTTTTATAGTTTTGGGGTTTAGGCAAATTGATATTGCAAGCAAATATTATGAACAATAAATTAAAATAAAATGTCCAATCAAAATGCATCTGTAAAATCAATTCTTTTTGCTTTATTGGCAAATTTTGGAATTGCAATAACTAAAACTATTGCAGCATTTATAACTGGTTCTGGCGCTATGTTGGCAGAATCTATTCACTCTTATGCCGATTGTGGTAATCAGGTACTTTTGTTTCGTGGGTTAAAAGCAATGAAGAAAAAACCAGACGCAGAACATCCTTTGGGATATGGAAAAGAAATTTATTTTTGGTCATTTATCGTTGCTCTTATTTTGTTTAGTGTAGGTGGTTTGTTTTCAATTTATGAAGGCATTCATAAAATCAATTCACATGAAGGATTAAAAAATCCTATGATTGCTATTGTGGTTTTAGTTGTTAGTTTGGTTCTTGAAGCAGCATCGCTTTACGGTTGCCTGATCCAAATAAAAAAAGTGCGACGCAAGCTTAGTCTGTGGGCTTGGTTTAAAAGCACCCGCCAAAGTGAATTGATGGTGGTAATGGGAGAAGATATTGCGGCACTATTAGGTCTGCTTTTTGCACTTATTTCAGTTACACTAACCATGTTAACTGGGAACCCCATTTTTGATGCTATTGGAAGCATTGGAATTGGTGTTATATTGATCACTGTTTCGATTGTACTTGGTATTAAAATCAAAAGTTTATTAATTGGTCAAAGTGCTGATGATGAAACTCGTTATGATATAAAAATGTTGTTGGAAGCCAGACCCGAAATTGAGCAAGTACTTAATATGATCACACTACAATTGGGTTCTCATTTAATGGTTGCAGTTAAGGCAAAAATGACAAGTGTAAATTCTGCAAATCAATTGATTGACAACATAAATACTTGCGAATTAGAACTTAAAAAAAGAATTCCCTGCATTCAGTGGATTTTCTTCGAACCTGATTTTGATGAATAATCTTTTTCTACTTATTTCTGTCTTACACAACATCTATTTGCCCTAATTTTTTATTAATTTTACCATTTCAATGGTATTATTGCTTTCAATTTTTATCATATATAAACCTTGTAATAGAAAGCTAATATCTATTTCCTTTTTATTACGATTCGGGTATTTGTCTGTAAACACTTCTTGTCCTGTAGAATTATAAATACGAACATGCATTTCGTCACCAATGGCTATGTTATTTGTAATTACAATCTTATCATTTGCAGGATTGGGATAAACCTGAACCCTTGATCCAGATTTTAAATGTTCATCTACCGAAACATTTACACCGCCATTGGTCGTTTTTAATATTGATCCGTTAGCACCCACCGCATAACCATTATTTGTATCAGTAAAATAAATGGCATTTATAGGAACAGGAGTTCCACTCGTTTGTTCTGACCAATTTGCTCCCCCATTGGTTGTTTTTAAAATCTTCCCTCCATTTCCAGCAATATATCCAATATTTGTATCTACAAAATAGACAGAAAACAAATCATTACTTGTTCCGCTTGATTGTGGAGTCCAATTTGCTCCGGCATCAGTGGTATGCAGGATAGCGCCATTTCTACCAACAGCATATCCCTTGTTGGCATTGGTAAAACAAATGGCATGCATAAAATATGAAGTACCGTTGGTTTGCGAAGTCCAGTTTATTCCTCCATCAGTTGTTTTTAGGATTGTTTCTGTGTTATTATTATAGTTTCCACCAACGGTATAACCGACATTAACATCTATGAAATAAATTGATCTTAAATGGTTGGTAGTGCCTGATGTAAGATATGTCCAATTGCTTCCACTATCAGTCGTTTTTAGAATTAAGCCTCCATTTCCGGCAATGTATCCATTGTTGTCATTAGTAAAAAACACATTGTTTAAACAAGCAAATGTTCCACTTGGATAGGGATTCCAATTTACCCCGGTGTTCGTGGTTTTTAGTATAGAACCATCACAACCTACTGCGTATCCATTATTGGCATTGGTGAAAAATACAGTTGTTAGGGTTATTGTTACTCCGCTTGTTTGTGGCATCCAGTCGATTCCTCCATTGGTAGTATGTATGATTCCCCCACCATCTCTTACAATGTATCCATTATTGGAATTGGTAAAAAAAACAGAATTTAACTGATCTCCCTGTGGAAGGTTTTGTAGTGTCCATTGTGCAAATGTTACCAGAGACATGATTATCAATGCTGATAAAATGAATAATTTTTTCATGATTTTGTAATTTGTTTTAATTAATACTATTATTGATGTTCATAAATATTTTATTTGTTAATTAATTTAAAAAGACTTGTTGGCTATACCATTTGAATAGGTACAAAAAACGAATTTGCATCATTCAATATGCAGGGGCAAAATTATTTTTAAGGGAGCATACCCACAATACCCATTTTCTGGTATTTTTCTTTTCATAATTTCTTGTAGTTTTGTTGGGTAAATTTTTCGATTAATGAGACCATACTATATCATATTGCTTCTTGGTGTTTTGCTTGGTAACCAACGCTTGATGGCTCAAAGCGACAGAATCGATTCGCTGGAAAACATCTTAAAAACTTCAGCTTCGGAAATGGCAAAGGTGAAGGCATTGAATATCTTATCATACGAATATCTTTTTACAGATACGGTGAAGGCAAATAATTGTGTGAAACAATTATTTGAAATGAGCCAAACAACCATGGATAGTGCTGTGAAAGCAGCAGCATATAAATCCTTGGCTGATCAATATACCGATCTTGAAGACTATACGCTTGCCTTAAGCTATTATAACACAGCCATCGAATTGTATAAGAATCTTAATACAAAAGAAAGCAGGATTGCATATGCAAAAACGCTCGTAAATAAAGGGATCATACCTCATATTCATGGCGATTTCAACGAAGCACTGATATTATATTCCGAGGCCGAACCCATTCTAATGAAAGAAGGTGAAAAACGATACCTGATCAACCTATACAATAAAAAATGTGATGTATATGAACAGATGAACCTCAAGGAAAAGGCATTGGAATATGCACTTAAGGCAGTTCAGCTTTCGGAACAAGAAGGTGATGCCGAAAATATGGCGAGAAGTTATTTAACTTTTATTGCCAATGCTACAGATGTAAAGCAGAAAATGGAGTATTTGAAGAAAGCGAAGCAATTGATTGAGAAGGCAAAACTCCCCGACTGGCATTTGTTTTATTATTATTTGAATTATGGAGGCGAATTGTACAAACAAAAATTATTTGTTGAAGCTTTGAACTCCTATTTAATGGCCGATAAATATGCCTTTGATGAAAGAGAGAAATTAACCAACCGGCTTTCTATAACCCAAATATATATTGATCTCAAACAATATGAAAAAGCAGAGAAAGAATTGCTCCAAGCATATGAAGAGGCAAACAAACAGGAATTAAAACTGCAAATACGCGATATCCTCCTGCAAATGATCGTATGCGATTCCGTGAAAGGCGATTTCAAAAAGGCTTTTGTTCATCTTAAAAAGTCAGTGCAATTAAACAATGAAATATTAAGCAATGAAACCCAAAAACGATTTGATTTTTTGAATGCCAAATACGATGTTACTCGCCGCGAAGCAGAAATACAAAAGCTCAAGGACGATAAAAAACTGCAGCAACTCCAAATACATCAGAAAAATATATTGAATGTTGTGTTTGGGGTAGGTATCCTTTTCTTTTTCATTACATCGATTTTGATTTATCGCAATCAAAAGCAAAGAAGGAACATTGCCGAACAAAAAGTAAAAACCCTTGAAAGTGAAAAACAATTGATTGCTACACGTGCTGTATTGAAAGGTGAAACAGATGAACGTATGCGTATTGCCCGCGATTTACACGATGGCCTCGGTGGTTTATTATCTGGTACAAAGTTAATTTTAAACAATATGAAAGAAAATGTAATTTTAAGCCCCACAAGTGTGAATGATTATAACAATGCCCTTCAACTGCTCGATTCTTCCATTAATGAATTGCGACGTGTTGCTTATAACATGATGCCCGAAACTTTATTTAATAATGGATTGGAAAAGACATTGGGTGAATTTTGTAACGCACTAAATAACCAAGCAAGTGTGGTGGTAAAGTTTTCATTTTTTGGCAGTTTTAAAAGGCTAGATAACAACCTTGAAATTGTTGTCTTCAGGGTAATACAAGAGTTGACAAACAATGCCCTCAAACATTCTAAAGCCGAAGCTATACATGTACAATTGATACAAGAAGATAACAGAATCAGCGCCTCGGTGCAAGACAATGGCTTTGGTTTTGATTTATCCCGGGTGGATGAAAGCAAAAGTTCGGGATTGAGAAATATACGATCGCGGGTGATGTCCATGGGTGGACAATTTCATTTAGACACCTCCGTTGGCAAAGGAACCGAAGCCATCATCGAATTTGTTGTTTAATATATCCACTTCACCTTTTCAGACATAAATGCACGCATATTGTTAAAGAGAGTAAATCAAAAAAAATGATACAAATTCTGATAGTAGAAGACCATCCCATCGTAATAAACGGTTTATTGAAGCTGTTTGAAACTTCATCGGAAATGAAAGTGATAGGTGCCGTGCAAAGTGGAAAAGAATGCATGCATTTTTTGGAAACACAGCAAGCGGATGTCGTATTGCTTGATATTAATTTACCCGATGCCAATGGGGTAGATATTTGTAAATTGGTCAAAACAGCCTTTCCACAGATTAAAGTGCTTGCACTTACCACTTTCATGCAACGTGACTACGTGAACAAAATGATAAAAAGCGGTGCTTCGGGCTATGTGCTTAAAAATGCTCAAGCAGATGAAATCACAGAAGGTATCACAAGGGTGATGGAGGGTGAAATATTCCTGTGTGAAGAAATTACACGTATGATGAAAAAGCAGGAAAGAGACAATATGTTTCTTTCTAATCGCGAAACAGAAGTATTATCGCTCATCGCCGAAGGAATGACCACTCAGGAAATATCAGATAAGCTTTTTTTAAGCGTTTTCACAATAGAAACCCACCGCAAAAACTTACTTACTAAATTGAATGCAAGAAATATGGTTTCACTTATCAAAATAGCAACAGATAATAAATTGATTTGAAATTAGAGTTTGATTTCAAAGTTATAAGTATAAAAAATGGCTGATAATTATTATCTTTTCAGAAAATCAAATTATAAAAGCGAAATTTGTTCATTCATCCAATTATTTTTTTTTAAATTTGTATGATACGCTTTAATCAATCAAATGAATATTCAAAACCAAAACACAAGCAATATAAAACCTGTTGAAGATATTTCAACTTTTCCTTTTCCAATCTTTCTGGATAAATTAAAGTCAAAGATGCATGAGGTATTTGGCGAATTGACCAATGCCGATCCTTTTACATCAAAACGCGGTGTCCCAAAAATAGTTTTAGATGAAATTATGTCATTAAGCCCATTTTCCGTTGTAATTCCAACAGAGTTTGGTGGTAGAGGATTGAATATTAAAGAAAATTTATTAATGACTTCTGCTGCATCCTACGAATCACTTGCATTTTCACTTACACTTGGTATCAATACAGCTTTATTTTTACAACCTGTTGTTAAATATGCCAAACAAGAGGTTAAAAAAGATATACTTAAAAAGTTTATTAATGAACGAAAAATGGGTGGTTTAATGATTACGGAGCCTGATTTTGGGAGTGATGCATTGAATATGCAAACTTTTTTTACTAAAAACAATGATCTATTTCATTTAAAGGGAACCAAACATTGGGCTGGCTTAACTGGTTCTGCTGATTATTGGCTGCTAACAGCACGTGAAAAACATAAAAATGGTCAATTAAAACGAGATATTGATTTTTTTATTTGTGATGTAAACGCCCCAAACCAAAAAATAGTTGTTGAAGAAATGTTTGACAACTTGGGTTTACATCATATTCCTTATGGTAGAAATCGCATTGATGTTCAAATCCCCAAATTACAGCGATTAGAACCAATAAGCTCTGGTATTAATATTTTACTTGATATACTTCATCGTAGTCGTTTGCAATTTCCTGCAATGGGCTTAGGATTCATTCAACGTATGATGGATGAAGCAATCATTCATTGCAAACAAAGGTCAGTTGGTGGCAAGAACCTTATTCATTACGATCAGATACAAAAACGGCTAGCAAGGCTACAAGCATCATTCACCATATGCTCGGCAATGTGTTCGTATAGTAGCGAAAAATCCGGAATAGAAAACAACCTTTCTTCCTGTGGATTTGAAGCCAATGTATTTAAAACTATTACTACAGACATGATGCAGGATGCTGCTCAATCGCTTGTACAATTGGTTGGAGCGAAAGCCTTTCGTTTTAGCCATATTGGTGGTAGAGGAATTGTTGATAGCAGACCTTTTCAGATATTCGAAGGCTCGAACGATATTCTTTATGCTCAAATATCTGAAAGTTTAATAAAACAGATGAAACAAGGTAAAGAAAATAACTTTTACCAGTTTCTTAAAAGCTTTATATTTACACGAAATGCTGTAATAACGATAAAAGAACTGCTTAATTTTAATATAAATACGCAGTTACCTCAAAGGAAACTTGTGGAACTTGGGAAGATAATAAGCCTTATAGTTGCAATTGAAATGATTATTGAACTTGGGAAAAAAGGATTCAGAGGAGATCTTATAAACAATGCAATATCTGTATTGCGTTCAGAAATTTCCGGCTTAATGGGGCAATTTAGACAAGTAGAAAACACACAAGTAATTGAAGAATACAGAAAGAATAGTTCTTGGCTTATATAAGCAATTTTACAATAGTTCGTATATAACTGAAATACAAAAGTGATAAAAGTAAATTACTTTAAAACAATAAATTATAAATTTTGATTTTCTATAATTATTAAAGAAAAATCAAAAGGAAATAAGTTACACTATTGGACTATAGCTAAAGAAGCTTTAGCAAAAACACCATCTTTAAGTTGATTGGTTTCAAACCATTGACAAATAACATCACCTTCTTTATATCCTTTCATTTTATAATATTCATCTATTGCTTTTACACCAATGTGATCGTTGCCTTGGCCAATAAAACGTTGGACTGTCATTTTGGGACTACCAGACTTTAGTTGTACGATGTCCCCAATTTTAATTTCTTCCATATTTATAAAAATTAAGGCTTTGTAAGAAAACACTTACCAAGCCTGATTTGTAATAAGCAATTACTTCAATTTAGCAATAATAGCTTCAGCCATTTGTTTGGTTGAAGCAGCGCCTTTATTTATTACATCAGGAGAACCTGATAATTTTAACATATCATATGCTTTCACTTTACCTTCTGCAACAACTTCAGCAACCGCAGCCTGAATTTTTTCAGAAAGTTTGTTTTCGCCAATATGGTCAAGCATCATGCAAGCAGATAAAACCATAGCAATAGGATTTACAATAGAAGTTTCGTAATCAGCATATTTTGGGGCAGAACCATGAGTAGGTTCAAAAACTGCTATTTCAGGTCCAATATTTGCACTGCAAGCAAAACCTAAACCGCCAACCAAACCAGCAAAACCATCAGAAACAATGTCGCCAAACATATTACCTGCAACAATAACATTGTATATTTCCGGATTTTTAGTAAGCCACATCATCATTGCATCAATGTTAACATCATTAACTCTGATATCAGGATATTCGTTTTTACTCATTTCCTGTGCAACTTTAAGCATCATACCAGATGTTTCTCTGATAACATTTGGTTTTTCACAGACATAAAGCGATTTTAATCCTTGTTTTTTAGCATATTCGAAAGCCGCTTTAACAATACGAGTGGTATATTTCTTTGTGAATATTCTGGTAGAAACAGCTAATTCAGGACGAGGACACCATGCAAAGTTTTCTTTAAATTTTGGATGTGTCATTAAAGCATCATAAACCTGATCAGAAGGATTTGTCCATTCAACTCCACCATACAAACCTTCGGTGTTTTGACGGAAAATCATTGTATTTACAGTAGGTTCTTCAACTGTATTGCCAGCACCTCTACGAATAAAGTTTAAAGGATTTCCTTTAAAAGCTTTGCAAGGACGCATACAAATATCCAAACTAAAACGTTGACGCATAGATACGATCGGGCTGTAATAGATATACCCTTTTCCTTTTAATTCAGGCGATAATTCAGCTTCAGCTTTATCTTTTGGTTTGGAGGTAATAGCTCCAAATAAAGCTATTTTGTGTTGTTCCAAAAGCTTAAGTGTTCTGTCAGGAAGTGGATTTCCTTCTTTACACCAAAATTCCCAACCAATATCACCATGAACATATTCTGCATCAAAACCAGCAGCGTTTAATACATCTATAGCAGCATCACATACTGCTTTTCCAATGCCATCACCAGGCATTACAACTATTGTTCTTTTTGCCATAAATAAAGATTTATTTGTATTTTTAAATTATGTCCTCAAAAATACAAACAAAGTTGAAATAAAAATATTTTTAAAGAAAATTTCAATTTATTTTTGTTTGTAATCGGTAATATTGTTACTCACAAATACTGTTTGAAATACTTTTTTGTCTATATCCAAAACAGGATAAATAATATTGTCGAAATACTCATCGTCAAATTGTGTTTCATATCTAAGAATTTCACCACTAGAATAAACCCATTCTATTTTTGTTATCAGATCTGAAGTGATATTTTTGTTTATACAATTGGAAATATGTTTACCTATAATATTTGGATGGTTATCCGCAAATAATTGGCGGCAATTTTTATTACAATCTAGTATATTGCCTTTGTGGTCAATTAAAAGAATTGATTGATGTGGGGTGTTTAATAAAGTTCTGGCTTTTGCTTCGCTTTCAATTAAATCTCTTTCTAACTTCTTTTTGTCTGAAATATCTCGAATAGTAAGAACAATATATAGATTTGTTTTTCCTCTGCCAACTGCAAAAGAAGTTTCACCTTCAAAATAGGTGCCGTCTCTACGTTTGAATAAAACTTCTGTAGTCTTATTTAATATGTCTCTTTCGAAAATACCTTCATTTAAAAACTTTATTAGTTTATTGTGGTATTCTTCTTCAACTTCCTCTTTAAATAAAATTTCTACAGGTTTAAACAACACCTCTTTTTCTACATATTGAAACATATCTTCAGCAGCAGGATTGAAAAGTATTATACAACAATTATTGTCAATTCCTATAATTGAATCTAAGTTTGATTCAACAACAATTCTAAATGCTTCTCTGGCCGAAAACATCTCATAGTCCAGTTCTTCTTTTAAACGATAATTCTCGTCTTCTAAGTTTCTTATTTTATTTTCAATTTCCGCCATAAAAAAAACAAATCAAGCTAATGATTATAATTACAGAGAATAAAGATAATATTTATATTTATAAATCCAAAATTTATTCAAAATCTATATCTTTGATAATTGAAAATGAATAATCAATAATAATGGTAAGAACTAATGAACAAACACTAAAAGCAGTTATTGAGGAGCTGCTCGAGGTTTATAAACTTGCTGATAAGCTAAACGAAGTTGATATTATTCAATCATGGAATAAAATAATGGGAAATGTTATTGCAAAACACACAACAAGTCTTTATATTTCAAATAAAATATTGTTTGTTTCACTCGATTCAGCAGCTTTGAGAGTTGAATTAGCGTATGCAAAAAAGAAAATAATAAAAATGCTTACAAAAGAATATAACAAGATAGTAATTACAGATATCGTTTTTAGATAGAAAACAGAAGACCGCCATTTACTTCGGACTTCGAGCTTCTGACTGTTTTTCAATACTTATATTTATCTTTCCACATGTTTTTTAGTTTAATCCTGATTTCATTTTCTTTACTATTATTACCAGGAACATAAAAAGTACTCCCTGAGATTTTATCAGGAAGAAATTCTTGAATAACAAAGTTGTTTTCATAATTATGCGCATACTTATAATCTTTACCATATCCAATGTTTTTCATAAGTTTTGTAGGTGCATTTCTAATATGTAATGGTACGGGTAAATTTCCTTCAGCTTCAACCATTGCCATTGCTTTATTAATAGCAATGCATGAGGCATTGCTTTTTACAGATGTTGCTAAATATAACGCTGTTTGAGAAAGAATTAGTTGGCATTCAGGGTAACCAATAACATCTATTGCCTGAAAACAGTTATTTGCGAGAAGGAGTGCATTGGGGTTCGCATTACCAATATCTTCGGAAGCAAATATTAACATACGACGTGCAATGAATTTAGGATCTTCTCCTGCTGAAATCATTCTTGCCAGCCAATATACAGCTGCATTGGGATCGCTTCCACGCATAGATTTGATAAATGCTGATATTATATCATAATGCATCTCCCCTTTTTTATCATATAGAGCAAGATTTTGTTGAATTACATTTAATACCATTTCATTATTAATACTAATTTTTTCTCCTTTTTCTGCAATAACAACCAATTCTATAGCATTAAGCAATTTTCGTGCATCACCACCAGAAATGCGTAAAAGAGCTTCTGTCTCTTCAATAGTTATTGATATGGAAAGAGCTTCTTCGAGTTTTTGTTTGGCTTTTTCCAATAGTTTCAGAAGATCTTCCACTTCAAGTGGTTTAAGAATATAAACTTGACATCTGGAAAGTAAAGGAGCGATAACTTCGAAAGAAGGATTTTCTGTTGATGCTCCAATTAAAGTTACAATGCCTTTTTCAACTGCTCCCAATAGCGAATCCTGCTGCGATTTGCTGAAACGATGAATTTCATCAATAAATAGAATTGCATTGCTATTGTCTGATTTCGCTTTTTCAATTACCTCTCTAACATCTTTTACTCCAGAATTTATTGCACTAAGGCTATAAAAAGGGCGAGACAATTGTTTAGAAATAATGAATGCCAAAGTAGTTTTTCCAACTCCCGGTGAACCCCATAAAATCAAAGAAGGAATATTGCCAGATTCAATTGATTTTCTTAGTATCGCTGATTTTCCAACAAGATGTTGCTGCCCAAGATATTCATCAAGTGTATTGGGGCGTAATATTTCGGCAAGAGGAATGTTAGAGGAAGACATAATATTGAATTTTAAAAATAAAAAAAAGTATATTTTACCTTCGTATTTGTAACAAATAAAATTGAATGAAACCCATCATTTCCATTAAAAATGCAATTCCAATGTGGACAATGCATCCTCCCCAAATATGTTTTGTTCTAAAAGCAATAACTCCAAGTATATATCCACCAAAAATTGAACTTATTGCTTCACCCATAGGTTTTCCAAAATGGATAAATGCATAAGTAGAAACCATTGGCAAAATGCACTCTTTTCCCATAATTGTTGCCATTCCAATTACAAGTGCACCCCTAAATAGCAGTTCAACCATAACAAAATCCAGGGCATAAAATGTTTCATATATTCCTGCCATTGAAAGTTTACTTAATCCAAAGACATTTCCAACAATCCAGGGTTTAAACCGCGGATAAGCTTTTAAAAAATCCGGAGTAAAAGACGCTCCAATAATCAAAGGACTAACAATTAATAGTAATATAAAATATATTTTAAGATCTTGTTTTTTAAAGCTCAGACCATATAAACCCGATACATTAGAGTCGTATATTTTCTTTAGAATTAACAGGGGAACTACATATATCAAAGTGCACTTAAGCTGATTTAAAAGTCTAAATGCAAATACATATTCATTAATTAATTTAGGATCTTTAGCTCTTGAAATAAAATAAACAGCTCCTGCTATTGATAAAAGAGTCAGAAAACTAACACTTTTAATCCAAAATGATGGATTTTTTAGAATTTCCTTTTGTTTTTGTATTAGTAGTTTTGGAATAGCTATACTATAATAAGCCAGTGAATAAAAAAGAAAATAACATAATACTCCCAGAACATTATGCTTGCCAGCAAGAAAACGGTTTTCAAAATTAAAATAGTAGTTTAAAAAAAGGGTAGTAGATATAAAAGCAATGAAATAAATATAAACAACAGTATTAAAGTCATTTCGAATGTGATCTTTTAAATAATTAATGATTATTTTCACAAGTAAATCTTATATGATTCTGTAGTTTTTGTATTCAAAAAGCCTTTTACCGGTATATTTTTCTATAAAACATAGTATTCTGTTTTTTAAGTCATATCGCTTTATAGATATATCAAATTCAAAATCCCAATCTAACCGTGAAATTCTATCTTTCATTACAGCAGGATGACTTTCTGTGAAAAGCTTTAATGAATCAATATTTGAATAATCAAAATTGTCAGCTTCTTTTACCATTTTCTTAACTACTTCATCGGGATGCCATAGTTTATGGAAATTTTTTTGTTTTTCATTTTGATTAAATGGGTTTTTAACCCAACCATAATGATATATTTGAGCATTAATAGGTTTTACTTTCATCAATTGTCCATTTTTTCTAAAACCCTGAGCATCTCTAAAGGATCTGATTTGTTTATCGTTGCGAATTATTCTTATTTCATTTCTATACCATTTTCTGGAATCACCAATGTATTTGTAACTGCCGTAGAAATGCGAATATTTAAATAAGAGTCCTTCAACCTTTGGGAAATCTTTATATTTATTCATTGATGTATATATTTCATCAAGGTATTTTTCATGTACAACTTCATCACCCTGAATGTAGAAAGCCCAGTCAGAATCTTCATTTATAGCATCAAAAGACTTATCTGTTTCTTTAGCCAAAACAACTCCACCTTTTCTTAAACTATCATCCCAAACAGAATGAATGATTTTTATTTTTTCATTTTCTAATGATTTTATGAGATCTAAAGTGGAATCTTCAGAATTTCCAACACAAACAATAAGTTCATCACAAAGTGGCAGAATGGAACTAATTGATTCAACAATCGGATAATCATATTTTATTGCATTTCTAACAAAAGTAAATCCGCTAACCTTCATCTGTTTGTATATTTATTTTTTATTTGCAAAATGTTTAGAATCACCCCATTCTCCATAACCAATTTCATCACCTGCAATTTTTATTCGGGCTTCAAGGCAGTTTTTACATTCGCTGGCTTCCTCATCAATACAAGGTTTGTCTTCATATAGTAAATAATTTTCTCTGTATTTAACCGGTGTTAAATTGGGCATTATAATATTTGCACCAACCTTCAATGCTTTTTCTCTTCCGGCAGGGTCAAGAGTTTGCATAGCAGTTGTTGCAGCAATATTAATATCCTTCATCATAATACGAAGAATAGCTATCATTTTAAGAGACAAATTAAATCTGTTTGTTTTATTTATAAGCTGGTCTTTGTATTGATATAAGGGAGTTTGCTCGTGTTCTATGTAGGGCCCCATTCCAACCATATCCACATCAAATTCTTTGAAAAAGAGCAAGTCGTCAGCAAGATGTTCTATTGTTTGAAATGGCAAACCAATCATAACACCAGTTCCAACCTGATAGCCAATTTTTTTTAGTAATTGTAAACATTCCAAGCGAATTTCAAAACGGTGACCATCATCATCGGGATGCAACTTTTTATATAGATCAGGATTTGATGTTTCAATTCGAAGCAAATAGCGGTGTGCTCCGTTTTCCATCCATTTCCTATAAGTTTTTTCTGTTTGCTCTCCAAGTGACAAAGTAATACCTAGTTTGCCATTTGCTATTTTCTTGATTTTCTTAAGAATATTTGAAATTGTTTCAACAAATTGTCTGTCGTTTCGTTCACCTGCTTGTAATACTATAGAGCCATAATTATTTTCATAAGCATACTTAACAGCATCAATTACTTCCTCTTCGGAAACTTCGTAACGATTAATTATATTGTTTCCGGCTCTAATGCCACAATAAAAACAATTCTTTCTACACTTGTTAGAGAATTCAATTAATCCACGAAAATAAACTTTTCTGCCAACGTATTCTGCTTTAATTTCTGTGGCCTTAGAAAAAATTAATTGCTTGTCTTCTTTTTCTGAAGAAAGAAGTAGAATCAATTCTTCTTTTGTGAATATAGGTTTGTCAATTATATCTTTAATTGTATTCATTAATTTGTTTTAAAATCATCTGGTCCATCTTTCTAATATAATAATTCCTAAAATTAAAAGAGGGATTACAAAAATAAAATATGCTAAAAAAGCCCAAAGAACAATTAATATAACAGTTCCTGTCCCTTCGCTAAATATTGATATTCCGCTATGTGATAACATAGCTACAAATATTGATAACAAATAAATTAAAATACCAGTTAATAATAGGATTATTAAACGTCTTTTTTTTAACTTACCAGCCATCCATCCTAAAATCAAACTAAAAGGGATAATAACTAACAAAGCTGGCAATACAGTAATTAAAGATTCATAAATAATTCTTTTTAAACTTATACCTTTATTAATTAGAGAGCCAAATGCAGGAAATACTACAATCAATATAAAAAATAACACATATGCTGAAAACAATATTGTGGTGGCTTTTAATGTGTTTCTTAAAAATATATTTTTCATAAGCGTTTTTTTTTTACTTTATGGTCATATGGAATGCCCATTAAATAATTATTTCATTTGGTTTTTATTGTTTATGGGCATTTCATAATTAATTACAAATAATCGTATGAATTATTATCATTGTTTATAAAAGGAGCAATTGCTCTGTTGTATATGCCATGAATATATGCAATTGCCATGCCATAGTTGGTAACAGGAATGCCTGCATCAACGGCTGGTTTTAAGCGATTGATAATTTGTTTTTTTGTCAAAACACAACCGCCGCATTGTATAACCATTGTATATTCTTTTATATCTCTTGGTAATTTGGATAAACCAGAAACCACTTCGTATTCCAATTGTTTTCCACTGAAGTTGCTTAACCATCTGGGAATTTTCATTCTTCCAATATCATCACATGAAGTTTGGTGAGTACATGATTCGAGAATTAATATTCTGTCTCCATTTTTAAGCTTGGATAAATGAGGTGTTCCTTTAATGTAATTGGCAAAATCGCCTTTTTGTCTGGCCAGTATTATACTAAAACTTGTTAAAGGAATATCTTTAGGGGTAGCTGCATCTGCTTTTAAAAACACCTGGCTGTCGGTAATTACCAGTTTCGGTTTTATTTGCATAGTGCGCATAAAAGTATCAATTTCTCTTTCTTTTACCACTATTGCAATACAATCATTATCTAAAATATCACGAATGGTCTGCACTTGGGGTAAAATTAAACGACCTTCGGGTGCTTCTATATCAATAGGAGTAATAAGCAATACAATATCTCCGTAGCTGACTAAATCGCCAATAAGCGATTTAGAAGTATATGCTGTTTCGGGTAATGATTTTTTAATTTCAGTTATTATTTCCGAAATATTATATTTTTTGATAGAGCTGCAATCAACAATATTTGTTTTATAGGTATTTTCAAGAGTCATTTTTGTTTTTGGATCAAGAGATTCAATATCAGATTTATTGTGAACTATTATAAAAGCAACGTTTAATTCATTTAATTGATTGACGATGTCTTTTTCAATTTCATTAAAAGTATTGTTGGTAATAACAATTATTGCTAAGTCAATTGTTCTTAATATTTCTTTTGTTTTTGAGACACGTTTCAGTCCAACTTCTCCGATATCATCAAACCCAGCAGTATCAATTAGGATTACAGGACCTATCCCCTGAATTTCCATAGATTTTTTTACAGGATCAGTAGTTGTGCCTGCTACTTCAGAAACAATAGCAATTTCTTGATCAGCCAAAGCATTAATCAGAGAACTTTTTCCGTTATTTCTTCTGCCAAATATGCCAATATGTGGTTTTGAATCTTTACCTTTATTCATATTTGTTAAACTATAAATCCTGAACTGTAAATCCTGTTTTTAAAAGATTTTCAGATGTAAGGATTTTTTCTAATTTTTCCTTTGAAACAAGTTTTAATTTTTCATTGGCTGCAAAAATACTAATATTATTTGTTTTCATCTCTTTTGAGATAAGCGAGGCTTTGTTGTATCCGATATAAGGTACTAAAGCTGTTGCAACAGAAGGACTGTTTAACAGTTTTTCTAAAGCTAATTCTGAATTAATAATTAAGCCTGAAAATAGGTTTTCGCTAAGTGTTTGGTTGCATGCAATCAATAATTTTAAACTATCAATCAAAGAATAACCGATAATTGGAATATATGCGTTTAAATCGAGACAACCAGCAGCTGATAATGATGTAATAACTGAATCGTTAGCATATATTTTGTGACTACAACTGATAACAAATTCAGGTATTACCGGATTAACTTTACCTGGCATAATAGAGCTGCCAAGTTGTTTTTTAGGAATGCTAATTTCATTATTTTTTATTAAGTCTGAAGAAAGTAAACGCATATCCGAAACCATTTTCTCAAGATTAACAGCATGAGCTTTTATAATAGCATGAACTTCAACAAATGTATCTAAATTATTTGTAGCATCAGAAAGGTTTTCACTTCGTGTAATAGGAAGGTTCGTTAGTTTCTGAAGCTGCTCTACCACATTCATTATAAAATATTGAGGAACAGTAATCCCTGTTCCTACTGCACTTCCCCCCAGATTAACTATTTTTATTCTTTCGAAACATTTAGATACTCGCCACCAATCTCTTGAAAGAGCTTCGTTGTATGTACTGAAAAGCTTTCCATAAGATGATGGAACAGCCTCTTGCATTTGTGTATAAGCAATTCTTAATTTATTAAAATTTTGTTTTTCAATATTTTCAATTATTGCTCTTAATTGATTTATAGATTTTTCAAGAAGATTTAAAAGATTTAATATAGTTAGTTTAAGAGAAGTGGGAATTACATCATTGGTAGATTGAAAGACATTCGCATGTTCAATTGGGTCAATAATATCGTACTGTCCGGGATTCTTGTCTTGTTTTATAAGAGAAGCATTTGCAATAATTTCATTCATATTCATATTGATGCTTGTGCCAGCACCTCCTGTGATTGCAGGAATAATAAAATCTTCAAAATATTTTCCTTCACTTATTTCTTCAGCAACTAAAGAAAGGGTTTCTAATATTCTATTATCAATAAGTTGAAATGGAAGGTTGTTTATTAGTTGCTTGTTTTCAAGAGCTTTCTTGTAATTTGCATATGTTTTGAAACAAGCTAATTTTACGATACCTAAAGCTTTATACCATTCAATAGGAAAAGGTGTATTATCTGGAAAATTCTCTTTAGCTCTCCATGAATGAATGCCATATAAAGCATTTTCATCAATAAACTTTTCACCAATAAAATCTTCTTCGCGACGCATAATTTAGATTACATTTATTTTAAAATTAAGAAGTTAGTTAATAATATTCTTGAATATGAATATCATCAAAATAAACGACATCATTTCCATTATTCCAAACATAAATATGAATTTCATTATCAGGAATATCTTTTGAAATATCAAAAGTTAATTCAACAAGTTCCCAGCCATTAGATTTACTCTCAATTACATTAGTGCTATTTTTATAAAATGTTGGATCATTGGAACAAGCAACAATTACTCCATTTTTACTTTGTGATTTTCGCCAAACAGTTATCTTAAAGAAAGTGTTTTGAATTAATTTTAATCTTATGTCCAGACCATAAGGTAAATCTTTAGTTAATTTAATGGAGTATTTTCCAGAATATGGGTTTTCAGAACTTTGCAAATTGCCTTTTTCAAATAAATATTTTCTGGTTGAATCTACAAAAGATGTTTTATTTGAATCTAATTGTTCTAAATTGCAAAAAATATCAAGTTTTAAACTCGTAAGATTCTTAATTTTGTTAGTATCAGATATTAATAAATATATTGTTTCCTCATTTATCGGATTTGTATATATTTCGGATAAACTTAATAGGTTTTCATTAGAATTGATATCAAGTAGCGCTTTTATATTCTCTTTTAAAGCCAATTTATCGCTACCTTTTGTGTAAATAATAAATTGATTATATTTTGAAAACAATTCATTCTTCATAATATTTTTCTGCCAATCAAATATACCCCTATCTTTTAAAAAAAAATAAGTATCAGGGTATTTCTTTTTCAATAATTGAGCATATTTTGTTTTTTGGTTTCCACTATATACCATACCAAAATAAAGAGCAGATTCTTTAAGTGCGCAACCATATACTAATGGTATAATAATTTTTGGAGTGTTATTATACTTTTCTAAAAATGTTTTTGTATTATACATTGGATTGTAAAGGTTAGGATAGAAATGATATCTAACATACAATCTTGTAGTAAATCCAGACAGAACAATGGATGCAATAATAACTAATAAGTAGGTTTTGATTTTAATTGGATAATTTTTAAATAATGGTAAATATAGTTTAATGATGGCATACAAACCCAATATAACAAAACTGTAAACAGGAATTAAATAATGAAAACTATAATGTTTGGCAACAATGATAATTTGTATAACAAACATTATAAAAATTCCCCAAACAAGTTTTTTTTGTTTTTTATCAATATTAATAAACCATTTCTTTTTTATAGTAATTAATAAGCAAGTAATTAATAAACCAAAGAAAGTGATTGTAAAAGGAAACTCCTCACTAAGGATATTTAGAATATTACTAATAAATAGATGATACTCTATGATACCTTTTGCACCAGCACCATATCTGCCAGTATGAGTAAGGATGTTGTTTAAAAAATTAAAATGATTGGCATACTGAGGAATAATGGGTAGAATAAACACAAAGAATAATAGAATTGTACTAAAAAAATATAATATTTTGTTTTTAACTCCTTTTAATAAAAACAATGGAATAATAATTAAAGGAAAAGATGATATTTTTATAGCCAATAATAAACCGGATATAAAAGAAAACCATAATATATAAGATCTTGGTTTTAATGTATTTTCTGTATAAGTATAAAGAAAAGTAATCAAAACCAGGTACACTCCACAAAAAACCAAAAATGATTCACAAGCAATTATAGGCATAAAAAACATAGAAACCATTGAAATAATTGGCGTAAACTGGAGAAAAAAAGCAGTTTTTATGTTGTTTGTTCTTTTTAAAATAACAAACCCAAGAACAAAAACAGCTAAAACATTTAAAGATATCAATATTAAGCTTATTACTTGCAAATAATGCTCAGGATTGTATAATACATCTTCAACCAAAGAGCTATTATCTTGAAAAAAGAATGTAATTCTTATAATGATAGCACATAAAATTTGCAAAGGTGTGCCTGGATGATCGATATGTCCAATATCAAATATGCCCTGAGCAAGATTAGTGCCATTAAATAAATACGCATAAACCGGATCGAACCAGGACATATAAAAGTTTGCAATGTCTTTCAAAAAAAGAAAACATAAAACAAACATGATAACAGGTATTATTGTTAATAAAATGATCTCTTTAATTTTCATAATTTTTTTTTTACTTTTTTACCTGCTATTCCTAACGTCAATAAGTTTTGCTATAATACAAACCGCAATTTCCTGTGGTGTGTTGGCTGCTAATTTAATGCCTATCGGCGTATCTATTTTATTAAATTGTTCTTCTGTCAATATTTTTTCATTAATGAATTGTTTTTTTACTTCAGCTACTTTTACCTTGCTGCCAATCATACCTAAATAAGCATACTTCTTTTTACAAACCAATTTCAATACATCTGCATCGTGCATATGTTTATGTGTAACAATAACAATATAACTATTATCATCAAATTCTATTTCTTCAATAGCTTCGTTGTAGTTTTTATTGTATTTTTCACAATATTCGAAAGCAGCGTCGTTCATTATTCCAGGGCGTTCGTCAACAAGAGCTACTTTAAACCCAAGTTCGATTGAAAATTTTGCTAATGTTCGGCAAATATGTCCTGCTCCAAAAACTATCAGTTTTTGTTGTTTAGAGATGGGTTCAATATAAACTTCCATACTTCCACCGCAAAGCATTCCGACATCATTCTTAAGTTTATATTCTCTTGAAAAAGGTGTTTTTAGTTTAATTACTTTTTGTGCTTCTTCAATAACTTCGTTTTCAATGCTTCCACCACCAATAGTGCCAATTATGCTTCCATCTTCAAAAACGATCATTTTTGAGCCTGCTTTTCTGGGGGAAGAACCTTGAGTTGAAATAACGATACATAATGCAGCAGGCTTATTGGTATTTTCAATATTTGAAATTTCCTGATAAATAGATTTCATATTTTCAATTGTTTGTTAAAATTTAATTAATATTCAACTTTGTCTGTTTTGTTTGCCCATGTTTCAAAAGATTCTTTTGCTTCATTACTCATGAGCTGTTTCATTTGTATTTTTCTTAATTTAATAGGTGTATCTATTTCGTTATAAATAAATGAATCGTCAAATCCAATTTCGGCTGCATCTTGTTTGGTGTTTCCAAAATAAACACTTTTGGGACGCGCCCAATATATAGCTCCCAAACACATAGGGCAGGGTTCGCAACTTGTATATAAATCACAATTATCAAGCTGAAAAGAATTCAACTCTTTACAGGCATTGCGAATTGCTGTTACTTCAGCATGTGCTGTTGGGTCATTGGTTGTAGTAACCATATTTACTCCTGTTGCAATAATTTTGTTATTCTTTACAATTACTGCTGCAAAAGGACCTCCATTGCCCGACTTCACATTTTCTGTTGCCAATCTAATTGCTTCAGCCATAAAAGGATTGTATTCTTTTTCCATAGTATCAAAATAATTTAAGCTTTCACAAACCTACCTATATTTTAGTTTATTCTTTAATTACAATCAAAATTAATATAAGTTTAAAAATTTAAGTAATTTATTTGTAGTATTAACCAAAATATCCCAAATGCCATATTGCAGTTAAATCCATAGTAATAGCCACCGAATAATGAATGGCAACTCCTAACCAAATGGAATTGCTTTTTAAGCTTAAAGTACCTAAAACTATTCCTGCAAAAATAGCTGAGATTGTTTCGGGCATTGGTTTTCCAAAATGTATCATACAATAAGGAATGGTCATAATAAATACCGAATAGTATCCGAATCTTTGTTTCAAACCATGAAGTAAGAAACCCCTAAAAAAGAATTCGACACAAATAAATTGCACAAAGTATAATATTTGCCATATCCAGAAGTTTGGGTATAAGGATTCTCCTATTGACAATCTATAAAACGGATAGCGAGCCTGAAAACTTTTGGTGCCAGAAAAAAATAACACCAGTGGTATCATTACCACCAACATTATTAAATAAATTTTATAATGTTTAAATACTTGTCCTCGCTGAAGTCCGAAATTTTTGAATTTATCTTTTAATAAAATCTTTATAATCAATAAAGGAAATAATATATAGAATACCAGAATAATGCTGACCCAATAAAATAGTTGATGAATTTGTGGGTTTGATGATTTTTCCATAAAATTTTTAAATGAAATGGAAAAAGAATCAAGGTTTAAAAATTTAATAAAATCAAGCATTAAAGGGAAACCCGGACTTCTTCCGAAATACTCAACAAAAAGCAATGAAAAAGCTGCTGTAATTAATACAACAGGAATTTTCCATTTGAATAGTGATGATTTATTTTCATTAACAACCTCTTCTGATTGATGAAAAGTAGAGGAAAATATATATTTTATTTCTCGAAACAGCATATAAAGCTTTGTATATATCACAACAGCCTGTAAGTATTATTTACAGGCTGTTGCTGTTGTAGCCCCACCAGGAATCGAACCTGAATTTAAAGTTTAGGAAACTTCCGTTCTATCCGTTGAACTATAGGGCCTATTATTTTTATGCAAAAATAGTTTTAATTTTTCTTTTCCAATACCACTTTTCCAATATTTTTCTCTTATTCTTGCATGTTCTCTATTTTCGCATATTTCATGAAAAAATAATTTCCAGGGAATGTAACCTTTGGTAGAAGTTGTTGAACCACTATTATGTTCCTTTAATCTTTTTTCAATGTCTTGCGTCTGACCAACATAAATCCTTCCATCAACTAAACTTACTATGGCATATACAAAAATCATATTCTTATGTGATTAGTTTAGGAAACTTCCGTTCCCTGCCTGCCATGCGCACATGCCAACAGGCGGCAGGCAGGTATCCGTTGAACTATATGGCCATATTTTACTTTACCTCGGATCCAGGTATGACATCCTTTATCGGTGATACAAATACCAATTCTCCATTGTGATTTTCGGCCATCAGTATCATTCCTTGCGATTGAATGCCTTTTATTTCTTTCGCCTGCAAATTTACTAAAATACTTACTTTCTGCCCAATTATTTTTTCAGGTTCATAATATTCAGCAATTCCTGAGACAACAGTTCGTTTGTCAATACCTGTATCAATGGTCAATTTAAGTAGTTTTTTTGTTTTAGCTACTTTCTCCGCTGTTAAAATTATTCCAGTTCTGATATCGAGTTTGGCGAAATCTTCAAATTCAATGTTTTGTTTGGCTGCTTTAACTGTAGCGGCTTTTGTTTCGTTTAAAGCTTTTGAATTGGCTAATTTTTTAACCTGAGCTTCAATTGCTGCATCTTCTATTTGTTCAAACAGCAAAGAAGGTTTGTTTAACTGAAAACCTGGTTTAAGAAGATCGATACAACCTGCATCATTCCAGTTCAGTTCTTTAAAATTTAACATTTTTGCCAGTTTGTCAGCTGTGAAAGGCAGAAAAGGCTGTGCTAATATTGCTAAATTGGCAGTAATCTGCAATGATAAATTCATGATGGTCTTAACCCTTGTTTCATCTGTTTTAACAAGCTTCCATGGCTCATTGTCTGCAAGGTATTTATTGCCAAGCCTGGCTAAATTCATTAACTCTGATAAGGCTTCCCTGAAACGATAACTATTAATGCTACCACTAATTGACTGACGATATTTAGCCATCTCATTAATGATTGTTTTATCGTTTTCATTTAATTCAGCTCTTTCGGGAACTATCCCATTATAATATTTGTCAGTTAAGACCAATGTTCTGTTTACAAAATTCCCCAGAATTGCAACCAGTTCGCTGTTGTTCTTTAGCTGGAAATCCTTCCAGGTAAAGTCGTTGTCCTTTGTTTCCGGCGCATTGGAAGTGAGAACATATCTTAATACATCCTGTTTGTCAGGAAATTCAAGTAAATATTCGTGCAACCATACTGCCCAGTTGCGCGAAGTTGATATTTTGTCTCCTTCGAGATTTAAAAATTCATTTGCAGGAACATTATCTGGTAAGATGTAGGAACCTTCTGCGTGAAGCATTGTAGGAAAAACAATACAATGAAAAACAATATTATCTTTTCCGATAAAATGGACCAACTTGGTTTCTTTTTCCCTGCCTGCCACCAATGTACCATCAGCATTCCGGGCAGGTTTCCAATATATTTCCCAGTTTTTTTTCTTTTCTATTGCCCACTCTTTGGTAGCTGAAATATAGCCAATAGGAGCATCGAACCACACATATAGTACTTTCCCATCAGCTCCTGAAATAGGAACTTTAACACCCCAGTCGAGGTCGCGTGTAACAGCCCTTGGTTGTAATCCCTGATCTATCCAAGATTTACATTGCCCCAAAACATTTGTTTTCCAATCATCTTTATGACCAATGACTATCCATTCTTTTAACCAATCGGAATACTGGTCTAAAGGTAAAAACCAATGTTTTGTTTCCTTTAAAACAGGAACATTGCCACTTAAAACAGATTTTGGGTTAATCAAATCTGTTGCATTCAGAGAAGCACCACACTTTTCGCATTGATCTCCATATGCTTTTTCATTATTGCAATGCGGGCAGGTTCCGGTAATATAACGATCAGCAAGAAATTGAGAAGCTTCTACATCATAATATTGTTCAGTTGTTTTTTCAATAAACTTATTGTCATCATACATCTTCTTGAAAAATTCAGAAGCTGTTTCATGATGAATTTTTGCAGAAGTACGCGAATAAACGTCAAATGAAATACCGAAATCCTCGAAAGATTTTTTAATAATAGCATGGTATTTGTCAACAATATCTTGTGGAGATACGCCTTCTTGTTTTGCTTTAATCGTAATTGGTACACCATGCTCATCTGAACCACCAATAAAAAGGACATCTTCTCCTTTTAATCTCAAATAACGCGCATAAATATCTGCAGGAACATATACTCCTGCAAGATGTCCAATATGTACAGGTCCATTGGCATAAGGCAAAGCAGATGTAATCGTATATCTTTTGGGTTTTGCTATTATATTATTTTCCATATAGGTTAAAACAATTAATTTTTTTAATCAAAATCATTTAAAGTCAAGCTTTTTAAAACGTTGCAAAGATAAAAAATAATATAATTGTTTTATTTATATTTTATCCTTAATGAAATAGCACAAATAACTTGTAAGAGGTATATAATTTATTTATTTTTGATTTTTATATAATTCGTTTATTCAAAAAAAATACTATATATAAAATGTTCATTGAAAAATGCAGTTTGGCTTATGCTTTGATATGGATTACATTTGGAAAAAAAATGAAGTTTTTTTAAGGTATTTTAAATAAGATGAAAAAAGTTATTAACAATGGGTTTGCATGTAACTCTTGTAAAATGAAGGGAAAGCAAATTTTATT
>DYDE01000081.1 GCA_020718065.1 Marinifilum sp.
AAGATTATGTAGTTTTGCACAAAAATTTACTTAAATAAAAGTATTGTTAAATAAAAGGGCCCATAGCTCAGTTGGTTAGAGTAGCTGACTCATAATCAGTTGGTCGCTGGTTCGAGCCCAGCTGGGCCCACTTCAGAGGGAGAAATTTAGTTTTCTCCCTTTTTTTATTTTTTAATATTCAATTTATTCAACGCATTTTGATATTTATGTGCATTTTGAGAATGCTGTGCCCCATTTTTAGCAAAATTATGATAGCCTGAGAAATCTTCTTTTGCACAAAAGAAAATATAATCATGTTTTTCGTAATTTAATACTTTATCAATAGTTGAAGGTAAAGGCAAACAAATAGGTCCAGGAGGCAAACCAAGGTATTTATATGTATTATAAGGGGAATCTATTTCTAAATGTTTATTTAAAACTCGTTTGATACCAAAATCACCAACTGCAAATATTACAGTAGGGTCTGCTTGTAAAAGCATTCCTTTATTTAATCTATTAATATATACACCAGCAACCCTAGGCATTTCATCAGATTTAATTGTTTCTTGTTGAACTATTGAAGCAAGAACTGATATTTGAATAGGAGTAAGATTCATTTTTTTAGCTTTATCTTTGCGAGACTGTGTCCAAAATTTCTTATATTCTTTGTACATTCTATCAATAAATTGTTCGGCAGAATTATTCCAATAAATACTATAGGTATCAGGAATAAACAAAGCCATAACATTTTCTGAAGTGAAATTATATTTTTTTAAAACCTTATTATTCTTTAGTGCTTTTAATAACGAATTTGAATCAGCTTCAATTAAATTAGATATTTTTGCAACAAGCTGTTCTTTGGTTCTAATATTGTTAAATGTTAGTTTTACAGGTTCTTGCTTACCAGATCTAAGTAAATTAACAATTTCATTATTACTCATATTTGTCTTGAGCTGATACTTCCCTGGTTTTATATTATTAATATAATTTTTCTTTTCAGCTAACCATTCAAAAGAACTTTTATTTTTAATAATGCCCTTTTCATATAGAATCTTTTTAACATTATTAAAATCAGAACCAGTTGGAATATGTATATATGTAGAATTTTTATATCCTAAATTAACATTAGATAAATACATTTTTTGATATAAAAAATATGCAGATATGCCGATACCTATAAATAAAAATAAACAAAAAACTAAGATTATTTTAAATAACAGGGGTTTTCTTTTAGGTTGCTTTGATTTTATAGTATTAGTCATTGAAATAAAATTTTTATGATGGAAAACTTTAGAAATAAATTTATTATTTAACCTTGAATTAATTGCAACATGTATTCATCGTACCAATCATCCTTTCTTCGAATCCATTTCTTTTTTAATCCAATAATTTCAAAGTTAAATTTTTTGAAGAGGCTAAGACTATTAAGGTTATCGGAAATTATGTTGCAATAAATCTGTTTTAACAATAAAATATTAAAACAGTAACCAATTAAAAGATCTAATGCTTCTGTAGCAAAACCCTTATTTCTATCTTCATGGCATATCAAAATTCCAATTCCTGCCCTTTTGTTTTGCGGGTCGAAATCAAACAAATCAATACATCCAATAGTTTTTTTTGAATCGTTAATCTCAATCATTAATCTTAATTGCTTGGTTGAAAAAATATCAAGGTTAGTATTGGCTATATATTCTTCAAGTAAAAATTTAGAAAATGGAGTTAGTGTGTTACTTAATTGCCAAGTAGAAGTATCATTTTCCCATTTATAAAGCAAATCTATATCTGATAATTCTACAGCTCTCAATTTTATACTTTTTCCAACCATAAATAAAATTGTTAAATATCTATTTCACCATTAAAAACAAAAGTAGCTGCTCCCTCTAGCCATATATTTTTGAAAGCAAAATCAGATTCTTTTTCGAAATGAACAATTAAAGAGCCTCCAAGTGTTTTTATTTTACATTTATTAAAATTCTGCTGGTTATTCTCATTGATAGCTGCAACCAAAGCCGAAGCAGTAACACCTGTTCCACAAGAAAGAGTTTCATTTTCTACTCCCCTTTCATAAGTTCTAACATATAAATAATCATCCTTATTCTCAATAAAATTAACATTTGTACCTTCAGAAAAAAATCTTTCATTATTTCTGATTGCCCTTCCATTATTTATCACATCAAATTTTTCAATATTCTCGACATATTGAACATAATGAGGAGAACCGGTATTCAGAAAGAAATACGATTTGTTATTTTCGATTTCGAGAACGTCAGACATTTTAAGTTTAACAATAGAATAGTCACTTTTGTCTTCTACAATAACAGCTTCGTGTTGGCCATCAATAGCAATAAAACTAGCTTTTTCTTTGATAATTCCTAATTTCAAAGCATAAGCAACTATACACCTGCCTCCATTTCCACACATAGAACTTTGATTTCCATCTGAGTTAAAATAAATCATTTGAAAATCAAAACCAGATTTATTGTTTAACAAAATAAGTCCATCTGCCCCAATTCCTAATTGTCTATTACACAAAACAGAGATTAAAGAGCTGTTGTAATTACTAAAATTATTGTTTCTATTATCAATAATAATAAAATCGTTTCCGGTTCCTTGATATTTAGAAAAATGGACTTTCATCTACTTTTCACCTAATTGGGTTATAGTTCTTTTATTGGCAAGAAGAAATAACGGTTTAAAATCATTCGTATTTTCAATAATATAATATTTATCATCGCATTGTAAATATAGTATTTCTTCTTTCTTTTTTAAGGAAAGTTTCTTAAAATCATATATCCCATATAGTACTATTTTATTTTTACCTGTTTTATAGCCTTTAAAATTAATAGGAGACTTCCAAAATTCAATACTGAAAACTGGAGAAACAACTTTATCCCCTATGTCATCTTCTATAAATATTGTATCTATACTATTTAATACTTCCGTTTTGCTATCAATATCAATAACTTTAAGTGATTTTGAATACAATAATTCTTCTTTGACAACAGAATAATTATCATCAAACTCAGTTGCTGTATGAATAGTATCAGTAGTAATTGAATCTATTTGAGTATTTGCAATACCAACTGTGGCTCCAGCATCAATATTTATATCATTAACTTTTTCTTCTTTGGAATTGAGATTAATATATTTTGTTTTAGCTGTTTTTAAATTATTTTGTTCTGAATCATTGAACTCTTTATTATCTTCTTTGCTAAAATTAAAAGAAAAGAAGTTAATACCCTTTTCAATAAGCTTATCTATTAAATAAGCTTTTTGCCACCAAACAATACTGCCTCCAACAATACATCCAATGATGAAGCCATATAATAAACTTTTAAATTTATAAACCCTAGTATTCATTTTACTGACAAAATGTCATTTTTTATATTCTTTAATTGAATATTATATCATCACAAAAACAATGTCTATTCAGATATTTTACAAAGATATGGATTGATTAACAATTAAAACAAAATATCCCTCTTTAAATTTTAACATTTTTTAACTTTCATTTAACTTTTTTTAAGAATCTTAAGAACAATAAATAAAAGATATATGCGTTATTTTGCTAAAAAATAAATTATCTTAAATTAAAACTAAGTTTTGTTAAGGCATAATTATTGATAAAAAATGTACTTATAATTTATAAATATTTTAAGTTATGAAAAAAATAGCAAATATATTTTTAATCGCCTCTTTGGGAGGTTTATTTGCTTTAAGAATTAATAAAGCAATTGAAAAACAATTTGAAACAAAAAAAAGCAATTCAAATTTCCATAATTTATTTCAACCTGTTAGCTACAATAATCGATTTAATTCCAATATTGACTTTACAGATGCAGCAAATGCGTCTATACATTCTGTTGTTCATATAAAAACTGTTTACCAACATAAAAATACTTATTACGATGACTTTTTTGGTTCAACAAATCCATTCTTTGATTTTTTTCAAAACGATCCTAATTTCAGATATGGGAATAGTCAGCCAATAGAAGCTTTTGGTTCTGGAGTTATAATTTCGGAGGATGGATACATAGTTACAAACAATCATGTTGTTCAGGATGGAGAAAATATCGAGATTACATTAAACGATAAAAGAATATACAAAGGAACAATTATAGGCACAGACCCTGCAACCGATATTGCTTTACTAAAAATAGACGAAAAAGATTTACCATTTATTCTTTATGGAAATTCAGACAGTTTAAAAGTTGGAGAATGGGTTCTTGCAGTGGGCAATCCATTTAACTTAACCTCAACAGTTACAGCTGGTATTGTAAGTGCAAAAGGAAGAGATTTAAATATATTAAATGGCAAAACATCAATAGAATCATATATTCAAACAGATGCTGCTGTTAATATGGGCAATAGTGGTGGTGCTTTAGTAAATGTGCAAGGACAATTAGTAGGCATAAATGCGGCCATAGCATCACCAACAGGCACTTATGATGGTTATTCATTTGCAATTCCTGTTTCTATTGTGAAAAAAGTAGTTAATGATATTATTGAATTCGGAGAAGTTCAAAGAGCTTTACTTGGCGTGAATTCTCAAGAGGTTGACAGCAAGGTGGCAAAAGAAAACAATCTCAATACAATACAAGGAGTTATTGTTACTTCTGTGATTGATGGAAGTGCTGCTAATGAAGCAGGAATAAAAGAAGGCGATATCATCATTAAAATAGACAGAAATTCTATAAACTCAAACTCAGATCTTAAAGAACAAATTTCAAAATACAGACCTGGCGATAAAATAAATATAACCTATTTAAGAAATGGCAAAGAAAATACCGTAATTGTTGAATTAAAAAACATTAAAGGGACTACAGAAGTTATTAAAACAGATATAAACAATGTTGCTAATGCATTGGGAGCTACATTTGAAAAAATAGACAATGAAGAATTACAAAGTTATGGCATATCAAATGGGTTAAAAATCACAAAACTCAACTCCGAAAAACTTAAAAGCGCTGGTATTAAAGAGGGATTTATTGTTACTTCAATTGACAAAAAGCCAATATATACAACTGAAGATATTCAAAATATCTTGCAAAACAAAAGAGGTGGAATATTGATAGAAGGTATTTATCCCAATGGAATGAGGGCTTATTATGGTTTTGGATTGTAACCAATTAAAAATTAACAATAAAATCTTTTTGAAAAAGATTTTTGAAAAAAGCAAAACTTATATATGGAATTTACGTATAATACAACTCAATAGGAAAAAAAGGGGGAAATTTATTATGAGACAACTCAAGATTACAAAATCAATTACAAATAGAGAAACAGCATCACTTGATAAATATTTACAGGAAATTGGGAAAGAAGGACTTTTAACAGCTGACGAAGAAGTAATTTTAGCTCAAAAAATTAAAGCAGGAGATCAAATAGCGCTCGAAAAGTTAACAAAATCAAATTTACGTTTTGTAGTATCTGTTGCAAAACAATATCAAAATCAAGGATTAAGTTTGCCCGATTTAATTAATGAAGGCAATTTAGGACTAATTAAAGCAGCTAAAAGATTTGACGAAACCAGAGGATTCAAATTTATATCTTATGCTGTTTGGTGGATTCGTCAATCCATTTTACAAGCATTAGCAGAACAATCGAGAATTGTAAGACTTCCATTAAACCAAGTTGGTTCATTAAATAAAGTTTCAAAGGAAGCATCTCGGCTTGAACAAAAATTTGAAAGACCTCCATCTTCAGATGAAATAGCTGAAGCTATGGATGTGCCAGAAGATAAGATCGCAGAAGTTTTGCGAATATCTACTAAACATGTTTCAGTTGATGCACCATTGGTTCAAGGAGAGGATGTTAATTTATTAGATGTTTTTACTAACGACAGCATTCCAAATACTGACGAACACCTTATTCATGAATCACTATCTAAAGAAATACAACGCTCTCTTTCCACTCTTACAGAAAAAGAAAGAGATGTTATTAATCTTTATTATGGATTAGGAGTAGGTCAAAGTTTATCGCTTGATGAAATAGGTGCTAAATTTGATTTAACTCGTGAACGAGTACGTCAAATTAAGGAAAAAGCTATCAAAAGATTGAAACACTCATCAAGAAGCAAATTGCTTAAATCTTATTTAGGATAAAAAATATTTGACATTTTGTCTTAAAAAAAGAACTAAAAAATATTTTTTAGTTCTTTTTTTAGTTATAAATGATTAAGTTTGTAATTAGATGAGTAAAAGAAAATTTTATATAGTAATAATATTTGCATCTATTTCGATGCTTGGAATAGTTTTCACTCAATTGTTTTGGGTGAAAAATGCAGTTTCGCTTCGACAAGAACAATTTGATCACAGGGTAAGTGTAGCTTTAAAAAGTGTTGTTAACAGATTGCTTATTAATAAAAAAGATTCTGTTAAAATTGAGATGAGTAATTGTTACAAATCTTGTGGTTTAATAAATAATGAAGAGATTATTAAAACCATTAATAGGATAGAATTAGATTCTTTAATAAAAGAAGAATTAATAAATCTTGATATCAAAATAAAATATGGTTATGGAATAATACATGTTCAGAATAAAAAGCTGATAATGTCTAATAATTATTCTTATACAGAAGAATTGCTTGAAACAAAACACATCACTTCCCTTACTTGTTTAATGTCGAGCAATTGTTATGTACTTGGAATCTATTTTCCAAATGAAACAAACTATATTTATAATAAAATGATATTTTGGCTAATTTTATCAGCTATTTTTATTATCATTATTATATTTAGCTATAGCATAACGGTTTATTCGTATATTAAACAAAAAAAAATGGCTACAATAAAGACCGATTTTGTTAATAATATGACCCATGAACTAAAAACTCCTATTTCAACGATATCTTTATCTAGTGAAATGCTATTGCAAAAGGAAGTTTATAATAATCCTGAAAAAATTATAAAATATGCGAATGTAATTTATGATGAAAACTTAAGATTGAAAACTCAGGTAGATCAGGTTTTGCAAACTGCAATTATTGACAAAGGAAAACTTGAGTTAAATAAACAAGAAGTTGATATTCACAAAACAATAGAAGAGAGCATTAATAAAATGAATACAATTATTAAAAATAAAGAAGGAACAATTTTATTTAAGGCAGAAGCTACTAAGCATTTGATATTTGTTGATAAGATACTAATCAGTACTGTTGTTTCTAATCTTTTGGATAATGCATGTAAATATTCAAATAACAAACCAGTAATAACTGTTATTACATACAACTATGACGAAAAAATTGGAATAATAATAGAAGACAAAGGCATTGGCATAAGTAAAGAGCATTTGAAAAACATTTTCAAAGAATTTTACAGGGTTTCTACTGGAAATATACATGATGTTAAAGGTTTTGGGCTGGGATTATATTTTGTTAAAACAATAATTGAAGCACATGGGGGAAATATTAAAGTACATAGTGAATTAAACAGAGGTAGTACTTTTGAAATTATACTCCCATTATATTGATTATTAAAAGAACGCTTTATAAAATTATTAACTACTAACTAAGTAATAAAAATGAAAACAAAAATTTATTTAATTGTTGCATTGTTTGGAGTATTAATGATATATTCTTGTGCTCCAGCATATATCCCAAATGTTGTTAATGCACCTCTTTTAAGTAATAAAGGGGAATTTCAGGCAAGATTAAATGGAGGAGTAAGTGGGGTTGATCCTCAATTTAGTTATGCCATTACTGATAATATTGGAATGATGATTAACGGAAGTTATAATTTCAGAGATGACACTGATAGCTATCATAAACATTATTTTATTGAAAGTGGATTGGGTTATTATGGAAAATTAAAAGAGGCTGGAAGATTTGAGGTATTCGGTGGATATGGATATGGAGATGTAAAAACAGATGTGTTCTGGCAGCCTGGTTGGATAAACTACACGAATGGTTACTATCATCGCATTTTTATACAACCGAGTATTGGAGCTGTGACAGATGTATTTGAAGGTAGCTTTTCGACAAGATTTGTTTTGGTAAATATGCATTTTCGTGATGGAAATGGATATGATTCTCCTGCAAATAATTCCTTCAATACATTTGTAGAACCTGTTTTCACTACCAAAATAGGTTATAAGTATGTGAAATTTGTTATGCAAATTGGATTTTCGATTCCGGTAAATAATAATTACAACGATTATTACAATTATCAACCTTTTATTTTTTCGATGGGAGCTAATTTGAAATTTGGGCAAAAGTATCTTGATAAATAACCAAGATTAACTGAGGAAACTTTCTTCTATTTCTTTTTATTATATCTAAAACCAAAGGCTATCTGTCCTTTTGTTGCTCCATTTATAACTAATGATTTGTTGTAATACATCCGCATCAATTCAAAAGATTCATTGTCGCAGTTTCCGGTGTATTGTCCTTTCATTTCTATCTTGAGTGTGTCGATATCTGAACTATTATGATGTAAATAATAGTAATTAACTAATATGTTATTAAAAATTTTTTCTTTACTTTTTTTATCAACATAATAAAAAGTAAATTCATTTTTGTTAGGGGTTCTTTGTAAGTAAACTTCTTGGTGGTTTTTATTAAATAATCTTAAACTATCTGGATAATAATCTAAGTTAACTGCATAAAAATCTTTTATCTGATAAGTTTCGGTAATTGTATATAGAGAAAAAGTAACACTTGCATAGTCTAAAAGGATGGGATTGCTTTTTGTATATTTACATTTATCGCATCGAACATTTATTTGGAGAAAAAGTATAAGAACAATCGCATAAAAAGGTATCAAGATTTTTTTTTTCATCTGTAAAACAACGATTTTTTCTTTAAATCAAATAAAAATATTTTTAAATATGGTGAAATATAAATCTATTTTTTAGCATTTGTGCTATAAATCTTATTTTGCTAACTTAATAATGTTAAGGTAAGCAACGGATAAGTTTATTATAATCAATTAATTTGTGTGATTTAATGGTTTTATTTTTTTTAATGAAACTTGATACCATTTCAAAAGACACAATATTGTCGCGCCAATTGCCAATATTATCTTGAAGTTCATCAATGTCTGTATATATTTCCTTTGTGATATTAGATTGGTGATGAGATTCGAGAATTATATTCATCAAATACATATTATTTTTAAGACATTTACGAATAATATGCCAGTTTTTAAAATCGGTTAATTGTTTTTTTAGTGAGTTAACTTTTGCAAATTCGGTATTGATAAAAAGTAAGGATTCGTCGTATAAATAATCATCATCGTACATATCGATTATTTCTAAAACTGACTTCTGAATGGATTTTAAATGATTTATTATCTTATTAACATTTGTTTTTTTTAGGTTTTCTCTTTCTTTTTTTTCTTTTTTTTGAAGGTAATCTAAATATTCGTGAAAGGATAATGATAGTTTGATTTCGTATTCTTTAATAAGACTGTATTGTTTGTTGATTTCGCGCAAATTGCCCAAGACATTAAATAAGTTGTTTTCTTTTTTCAATACTTTTTTAACAATGAGACCTGGTATTTTGAGTTTTTCGAGAAAGGTTAGGATAGTTTTTATTTTTTTTAGACAAACACGGGCATTGTGATTGAACTCCTCGCTATCGAATGCTTCAAAAGTGAGTATGTTTGACTCGAAACGAGAAACCTGATTTGAGAAAAAACTATAAAGGTTTTCTTTAAACATAAAAACTTAAGTAATTGTATGCGAATATACAAATTTAATAATTATATGTTAAGCATAATTAAAACATATGAAGTTATCGTACGGACTATGTACTAATCCAAGTATTTAAATAGAAAAAAAATGAAAACAAATAAGACCCGGGAAGCTTCATGAAAGTCTCGGGAAGTCTCATGTAAGCCTTGGGAAGTCTTAAATAAGCTTTGGGAAGTCTCATGTAAGAGAAAAATACTTTCATGTGAGACTCGGGAAGTTTCATGTAAGACTTGGGAAGTCTCATGTAAAGCTTGGGAAGTCTTAAATAAGCCTTGGGAAGTTTCATGAAAGAGAAAAATACTTTTAGGTAAGGCTTGGGAAAAATAAGGTATAGAATTGATAAGGGTTTGGGGGTATAGAGGTATAGTGGGATAAAGGTAAGAGGGGAAATAAAAAGGGAAGTTTTAGCAAAAATTAAAAAAAACCACGAGAGACAAGGAGAACATAGAGAAACATGGAGGAAAACATTATGATATTATGATTATAGAAAGGGAAACAAAGATATTTTGGTATAAAATATATAGGAAGTAAATACAATAATTATTTTTCTTTTTTCGTAAAATTTATGTAGGTTTGCATTAAGTAGATTAAAGAAACTAACTTTTGTGAAAAATAGAATATTGAAAATCTTTTACTTGATTTGCTTTTTATTTCTTATAGGGAATAATTTAAGTTTTGCTCAGCAATCAAAAATAGACAGCCTTGAAAAAACATTAAAATCGAATGGCAAAGATACAAACAGGATAAAAATATTGAGTGAATTGTGTTGGTCTTACAGAACAATTGATGCAAGAAAGGCTTTGGAGTACGGTGAGGAGGGATTGAAGCTAGCTACTGAACTGGATTACAAGAAAGGAATGGCTGAATGCAATAATTCTTTAGGAATAGTTTACTATTTTAATTCTAAAAACTTAAAATCGATTGAATGTCATAAGGAAGCATTAAAAATTAGAGAGGAATTAAATGATAAAATTGGTATAGCAAAATCATTAAATAATATAAGCATTAATTATTCGGAATTAAATAATTTTAAAGACGCACTTGAGTATGCTTTTAAAAATCTTAAAATTCAGGAAGAATTGAATGATAAAAATGGGTTGGCTAAAGCCTATAACAATATCGGCCTTATTTATTACAAACAAAGTTATGATGGAAGAGCAAATATAAATGATGCTCTGGAATATTATGAAAAAGCTTTAAAACTTAGGGAAGAAATAAAGGATGAAGAGGGTGTAGCAGGAACATTATATAATTTGGGTCAGGCCTATTTTTTTAAGGTAACTAAAATCAATAATAAAAATATTAAGTACGATAGTATTCCTGGACTTGACTCTGTTTTAAGATATTATGAAAAATCTAAGGAGTTGAGTGATAAAATTGGAGATATATATAAAGTTGTAAAAAGTTTAAATGTTATTGGGAATACATATGCACAAAAAGGTCAATATGAAGACGCTCTTAAACAATATAACAAATCGCTTGAGTTTTCTAAAAAATATGATTTTAAAGGTGAAATTGTAGTTACATTATACAATATTGGCTCTTTAAAAAGATTACAAAAAAATTATACTGAAGCTTTATTCTATTTTAAAGAAAGTTTAAAACTTGCTCAGGAAATTGAATTTAATGATTTTGTTAAAGAGAATATTAAAACTATTGCCGTTACTTACTTTGATATTGGCAATTATAAAGAAGCATTTCTAAATCATCAAAAATATTCTTTGGTAAAAGATAGTATTTACACTAAGGAAAGTGCTGATTTTCAAAACAATATTGTAAGCCAATATGAAGATGAGAAGAAACAGCAACAACTGAAGCTTATAAATCAGGAAAACAATTTGAAACAACAGCGTTTCAGAATAATAATATATTCGATTTCTTTTGGTTTGGTTTTATTGCTTATACTTTTTGGTGTTATTTTGAGTGGTTATCGCCAGAAACAGAAAACCAATAAATTGCTTGAAATAAAGAATTTAGAAATTGGCAAGAAAAACAAAGATATTACAGATAGTATAAAATATGCACAAAGAATACAAAGGGCAATTTTACCTTCTAATGAATTTGTAAAAAACCTGTTACCAGAACATTTTATAATTTATATACCAAAAGATATTGTAAGTGGAGATTTTTACTGGATAGAGAATAAAGATAATAAAGTATTATTTAGTGCAGTTGATTGCACGGGGCATGGCGTTCCGGGTGCTTTTATGAGCATTGTGGGAAGAAATTTGCTTAATCAGGCAGTAAATGAGTATAATATCACTAAACCTTCTGAGATTTTAAATTATTTAAACAATGGTGTAATAGAAACGTTTAAGCATTCGCAAGGACAGGATGATAAAAACGGGGATGTGAAAGATGGAATGGATTTAGCTCTTTGTTGTTTGTCTGATAATTTTTCTAAATTAGAATATGCAGGAGCATATAATCCAATGTATTTGATAAGAAATAATGAAGTAATCCATTACAAAGCTGATGTTTATCCTATAGGAACTCCATTTGGAGAAAGGCTGAAATCATTTACTAATGTAGAAGTTTCATTGAACAAAGGAGATACTATTTATATTTTTTCTGATGGATACGTGGATCAATTTGGAGGCGGACCAAGCAGGAAAAAATTCTCAAGCAAGAGATTCAGGGAAACACTTTTAGAAATTCAGCATCTTACGATGGCTGAACAAAAAAACAAGCTTATAAAAATATTTGAAGAATGGAAAGGTGCAACTAACCAGTTGGATGATGTTTTAATAATTGGAATTAGGGTGTAAAAAAAATTAAGATTTAAATAGGTATTTAAACTTGTTTTTTCAATAAAATTGTATATTTAATTTTGTTTTATTAATTTTAAACTTTGTTTTAATTATTTAAAATAAAAAAGTAAAAAAAATAGCCATGGAAGACAGGCAGGTAATAATTTATTACGAAGGTTGTTTCAAGTTTGAAACTATTGAAAAATTATTAACTGAAACGAAACAAAATTTAAACGATAAAGAAATTAGTGTAAAGACAAAGAAGCGTGTATTAAACATAATGGTTGAGTGTTTAGAAAACATATATAAACATGCAGAAAAAGTAATAAACAATAATCATTTTAATAAAGAAGAGTATAATAAATTTTATAAATTTGTACTTGAAAATAACAATCAAGATTTTTACCTAACTTCTGCAAATCCAATTCTTAACAAAAACATTGAAACTGTAAGAAACAAAATAGATCAAGCAAATTCTTTAGGAAAAGCCGAACTAAAAGAATTATATGCATCGAAGATTAACAATTCTATGATTTCGGAAAGAGGAGGGGCAGGTTTGGGAATAATTGATATTGCATTGAAATCTGAAAATAAAATAAATTATTCTTTTACGAAAATAGATGATTTGTTTTCATATTATGAATTAAAAATAAAAGTAAACGATAATAAATAAATACATAATTTTAACCACATAAATAATAGTTATGGATGCATTAATAATTGAAGCAACTGAAAACTCTCCACTAATTTCATTTGATACAGATAGTAAAGTATTTGAAATAGTAGGTGAATCTAGACCAGAAAACGTAAGAGAATTTTACGAACCTATTTTAGCCTGGATGGATGAATATGGAACTGAAATGAGTGCCAACCTGAACGAAGAAAACAATGCAAATCCAATTACATTCAATTTCAAGTTGGAATATTTTAACTCCTCTTCATCAAAATTTATTTTGGATATTGTAAAAAAGATCTACGATTTCCATACCAAAGGAATAAAAATTAAAGTAAATTGGTATTTTGATGAGGGTGATGAAGACATGCAAGAAGCAGGTGAAGAGCTATCAAAAATGGTTAAATTCCCATTTGATTACATTGAAATTGCTGGATAATAGCGCATTTTGCTTTTATTTTATTACAATCGTTTTAGGTTGTATGAATATTATATTTTAAAATATTAATTAAATAAAAATTTATAAAAAAGCTATTTGGAGCAATACAAATAGCTTTTTTTATTTTAAACTAAGATTAATGAAATTAAAAAATTCTGTTTTGTATTTGTTGTTTGTTATGCTATTGGTTTCTGCATGCAATAAACCCCAAATACGATATTGGCCACCCAGCCAATATGGTGCAAAGCTAAAAATGTCAGAAGAAAACTACAGAAAAGGCAAAAAAGAAGGAATGTCAACATGGTGGCATAAAAATGGCAATAAACAAATGGAATGCATTTATAAAGATGGGAAACTAAATGGATCATCAATTCGATGGTATTATAATGGAAATCCTGAACGGATTGATAGTTTTGTAAACGATGTACTTGAGGGAGTTTCAAAAACTTTTTTTAATGAAGGTGGCATTGAATCTGAATTGGAATATAAAAATGGAATACCAAATGGTATTTATAAAGAATATTGGGAAAACGGGGAATTGAAAGTAACTGGTGGATATACCAATGGTTTCTATAGTGGCAATTGGAAACATTATGATTATTCTGGCATTAAAACCGGAGAAGCAAATTTTGTGAATGGTGATGGCAATCAGATTGAATATTCTCTAAAAACCGGCACTAAAATTAAAGAAACACTTTATAAAAAAAATAAAAAAGAAGGAATTGAAAGCTGGTGGGATGAGCCTGGAAAAAAGATAAAAGAAGTTATTTATAGTAATGACAATGTTATTAAAACAATTGATTATTAAATTAAAAATAAAAAAATTATGAAAAAACAATATTTTAAATTCCTCCTAATATTCATGGGCTTGGTGTTTTTCAATTTAATGTTGCTAAAAGCACAAGATAAAAAGCCTACCATATACAATGTAGAAGCAGACGCAAAAGCTGATTTAAAAGCTGCTATGGATAAAGCAGGGAAAGAAGGAAAACATGTATTAATTCAAGTTGGAGGTAATTGGTGTAAGTGGTGTATTAAATTCCATGAATTTGTAAAGAAAGATGCACAAATTGATTCGCTTATAAATGCCGATTATGTTTTCATACTTATTAATTATAGCAAGGAAAATAGAAATTTAGAATTGATGAAACAATTAGAATATCCTCAACGATTTGGGTTCCCCGTATTAGTTATTTTAGACGCTGAAGGTATGAGACTACATACACAAGATTCGGGTTTTCTTGAATCAGGAAATGATAGTTATAGTAAAGAAAAAATTATGACTTTTTTGAAATGCTGGAATACTAAAGCTTTAGATCCTAAAAATTATATTTCAAAATAAATGAAATACCTTTTTATAAAAAAGCACCTTATAGAAAAGAAGGTGCTTTTTTATTTGGCTTTTTAAATTGATTTTATTTTTTAGTTTCCAAACGTTTTAGATCCATTTCAAATTCCTTCTTAGAAATTAAAGGAACCGTTTCAATAGTAACATTGCTTGTATCTAATCCATACGCTTTAACATCAGATATACCCAATTGTTTCATAAATGAATAGATATCCATAATAAACTGATCATAAGCAGAAAAATCAAAATCGTAATTTTGAATCCGGTCAATAACAATAAATCTGAAATCGCTTATTATGTTATATTTTCTTAATGATTTGAATCTACTAATAATATCTATTTCTTTATTTTTAACCATTTCGTCAATAACTTGTTTAAAAAACAAATTGATTCGTGGTTCAACTTTAAACCCTAAATAAAAATCAACACGATATATAACATCAGGAATAATTGTATTGACTTTATAATCCATACGATGTGGGTCGTCAACATTGAACACATGGAGAAACCAATAAACATCGGCTCTTTTGGGTTGTTTATTAATTAATGAATATAATATTTTGGATTCAATTTCTTTTGGAGAATAAGATTGAGTGAGATAAACAAGATTTGAAGAAAACTTAGGAATCTCCTGATCAACAGATATATCTTTTATGATATCAACATATTTTTCGATTTTTTCATATGCATAAAATCTGTTTTTAATTTTTCTACCTCTAAACCAAACAAACATTACAATAAATAATATGCTTGCCATCATAATAGTAAACCACCCACCATTAGAGAATTTATGCAAGTTTGCTATTAAAAAAGCTCCTTCAATAATTAAATATATAGTTAAGAAAATAAAGATAACAGATAAATGAATACGCCTGAAATACAAGTAGAAACTAACTAATATAGTTGTCATTAGCATTGTAATTGTAATAGACAACCCATAAGCTGCTTCCATATTTGATGATTCCTGAAAGAATATTACAACAAACATACAGGAAGCCCATAAAATCCAATTAATACTTGGTATGTATCTTTGACCTTGAATTGTAGTAGGGTAATTAATTTTTACTTTTGGCCAAAAATTAAGCTGAATAGCCTCGCTAATAAGTGTATAAGAACCACTAATCAGAGCCTGACTTGCAATAACTGCAGCAAAAGTGGCAACAATAATTCCTATTATTAAAAACCAATCGGGCATAATAGTAAAAAAAGGATTTGGATGATTAATTAACAAATCCTGATTTGTTAAAATCCAAGCTCCCTGACCTAAATAATTTAATATTAAACAAATTTTAACATACATCCATGTCATACGTATGTTTTTTATTCCACAATGACCGAGGTCAGAATACAAAGCTTCAGCACCAGTTGTACATAGGAAAACAGCTCCAAGTATAAGAAAACCACCAGGATACTGAGTTAATAATTTATAAGCATAATATGGGTTAAAAGAATTAAATATTTGAGGAAAATGGAAAATTTGGAAAACCCCTAATGTTGCCAGCATAAAAAACCATATAAACATAATAGGCCCAAAGGATTCACCAAGTAAATTAGTTCCAAACTGCTGAACAAGAAATAAAACCGTAATAATCAATAAAGCAATAGGAACGATTGGGATATTAGTATTTAATATTTTAAGTCCTTCAATAGCCGATACAACAGTAATTGAAGGTGTAATGATTCCATCAGCAAGTAATGTACTACCTCCAATTAATGCAAAAACAAAAACCCATTTTACTTTACGCCGGATAAGTGCATATAGAGAAAAAATACCTCCTTCACCTTTATTATCAGCTTTAAGAGTAACAATAATATATTTAACAGTGGTTTGTAATGTTAGTGTCCAAATGATACAAGAAATAGCTCCAAGAATAAAATCGACATCCACATGGGTTGCTCCACCTATAATGGCTTTCATAACGTATAAAGGAGATGTTCCAATATCTCCATAAACAATACCAAGTGTTATTATCAGACCGACAAAACTTAATTTAGAAGTTAAACCAGTCTTATGCTCTAATTTCATTTTTAATAAACTATTTTTTTTAAATAACTCGCAAATGTATGGGGAAATTTATAACAAACTAAAAAAGCAAGAAAATATATTTTTCAAAAAAAAATGTTTGTAACTTTTTTAAAATAGAAAATGTCTTATTCACAAAATTACAATTATTAATTATCTTAAAAATTAAAACTTTGAAATCAATAAAAATTTACTCAACAATTATCATTTTCATTTTTATTAGTAATTTTTCAAATGCGAATACTAATAACAATGGTTTACAAAAACATAAAGGGTTTAAAATAAATTTTAGCTTTTGGAAAGCTAAAGATATAAGTAAATATAAATATCTTGCGCCTTTATTTTCAAAAGAAATCCCTGTAGAAGAATCGATTACAATTATTTTAAAAAATGTTTTTTCTCTGAATGAAGACAATACTAAATTAACAGAAAATAACAAAAACTTAGCTCCAGAATTTCCTAAAGAAATAGCAGCTGAAGAAGAAATATCAATATCTTTAGATAAAGAGAGCTTTGATTATAAGCATTTAGCACCTTTTTTCCCAAATGAAATTCCAGCAGAAGATTGATACTATTATAATAGTTTAAAAAAGAGAAAGGCTGCTTAAACCAAGCAGCCTTTCTCTTTTTTAAACTATACTTTCTATCCACATTTAGAATATCCGCAACTTTTACATTTCAGACAGCCTTCCTGATAGATAAGTCCATCGGCATCGCCACAGGTTGGGCAGGTACGATCAACAGCTTTGGTACCATCAGGAATAAATTTCTTCAGTGCTCTCTCTACTCCATTTTTCCATGTATTTATTGACTGGATATCGAGCTTTAAATTAGAAATTAAATCAACAACAAATGGCAAAGGCATACCTTGCCTTAATATTCCTGAAATTAATTTAGCATAATTCCAATATTCCTGGTCAAATAAACGAGATAACCCTTCAATAGTAACTTTGTAGCCTTGTTTATCTTCAAATTGGAAATCATAGCGGGTAACATCGTCATCAGATTTATTTTTTATGACCCAACCTTTTTGAATACT
>DYDE01000082.1 GCA_020718065.1 Marinifilum sp.
TCTATTACCGTTAAATTTGGTATTCTTATAGTATATATTTGTTAGTGATTTTTCATTTTTGCAACCAAAAATGATTGTTATAATCAAATTTACTGGATAAAGAAAACATATTAACAAAAACATATATATAGTTGATAAATATTTTTTGCATAATTATAAATATATATATATCTTAGCTCGCTTTTTTAAAATAGGTGATATTACCTGTTTTTTTTTAAACATTAATAATAACACTATGAAAACAAATTAATTATGAAAACAAATAAGTTAATAATCATCACCAGTATTTTTACTTTTTTATTAATTTCTGCAATCGCACAAACTCCTTTAGAAAAGAGTATTGTAATTTCAAAAGAAAATCTTCGTCAAATATTGACGAATAATAATAAAAAACAAACTATAACCATTGTTTTTGATGGATTTGAGGTCATTCCAATTGATAACAATAATTCAACAAATGGTATTTCCTTAATTAAGCAGAATACCACTGAAATAAATACCCCAAAGAAAAAAGCCTTAGTTGAAGTAACGAACAACACTATTGTGTTTAGAGAATTTCTTGAAACAAACAATATAAAATATGTATTAGCTGATGAATTAAAAATTAGGACTTCTAATATAATAACACAAGAAGAAGCATATAAAATTTCATCTAATATCATAGATATGGCTCCTGTTCTATACAGCAAAGAAGCTGCTGATTCAAATAAAGTTGAATGTTATAATTTTAGGCTATATTATTATAAAACCAAACTTTATGTTTCAATGAATAATTATTCCGAAAATCTACTAAAAGGGTATATTGATTTATTTCAAACCCATATAGAAGAGACAAAAGCCATATTAAATAAATTTGACTAATTCTAAAATAAAAAATAACAATGAAAAAAATATTTATATTCATATTTATTATAACAAGCTTCTTTTTTTGTTCAAAAACGACCTTCAGTCAGTCTGTACCTGGAGAAAATTGTGTTAGTGCAGCCCCTTTTTGTACAGATATAGTTTATGATTTTCCTTTAGGTTTGAATACTATTGCAGAATCAGGTCCCAATTATGGTTGTCTTTATACTTATCCAAATCCTGTATGGTATTACTTAAAAATTGCAAATCCTGGAAATATGACCATCCACATAGTGGGTAGTAACGGGGCTTCAGGAAGGGACGTAGATTTTATTTGTTGGGGTCCCTTTAATTCAATGAGTGAAGTTTGTACCGATAGTTTAATAGGAGCTTGTTTTTGGGCTGGCGGACCAGGAAGTCCCCATTGTCCTAATAATACTTCAAATCCTTCTTTTTACCCCGGACAAAGTGCCCCCAATATAATAGATTGTAGCTATGATGCACGTCCCAATGAAGATTGCCGCATACCCAATGCCCAGCATGGTAAATATTATTTGCTTTGTATTACAAACTATTCTTGTCAATCTGGAATGCTTACTTTTTCTAAAACTGCCGGAACTGCAACAACCGATTGCTCTATTGTATATAACAAAGCTGGTTTTGATTACTGGCATGCATGTGAAGGTGTTTATACAAACTTTAGTGATACCAGTAATTTCCAAAACCCTATTACATCCAGAATATGGGATTTTGGAGATGGACAAACTGATACAGCTAAAAATCCAACTCATATATACACTTCAGCAGGCAGATACGTCGTAAGACTCAGTGTTGTTTCTGATGGAGATACCTATTTTACTGCAAAAGAAGTATTTGTAAATAAAATAATTAGTAATATTACTCCAACTTCACCAATAGATATTTGTTTGGGTGATTCTGTCAATTTAAATGCAGTTGTAATCACATACCCACAAACTTATGAAAGCGCAGCATTTACAAAAACTCTTGACGAACCAATACCGAACACAGGACTTGACTCTAATTACTGGGCTGGCGGCTTACCTCCAGATCCAATATTAAACGGTCTGTATGTGGCTGATACTATCAATGCTACCGGTATTCAGCCTGGTTGGACTATAAACAATATAACTGTAAATATTGAACATCAAAAAGATGATGATATTATGGTTTATATCAAAGCCCCTGGCAGTTCTTTTGTTGAGCTTATTAAAAGTGTTGGTGGTAATGGAGATAATTTCTCCAGAACTTCCTTTTTACCTCCTCCAGTGGGTAATATTAGCATAAAGAGTAGTACTGAACACGCACCTTACACTGGAAATTATATTCCTTCAGGAGGACCAGGTATATGGGGTACTCTAACAGGTTTTGTTAATCCCAATGGACCTTGGGTTCTTACCGTTGCAGATGCAAGTAACAATCTATTTGAAGGGACACTACTTGATTGGTCTATTGAGTTTAATAATCCGAAACAAACAGGATTCACTTATAAATGGGAAGCTCCTATAAATGATAGTGTAAACTTAGCGCAAATTGTTAAACCAACTGAAACAACAACATACAGGCTGACTTCAACCAATGAATATGGATGTACTACTTATTCTGATGTATTGGTCAATATAGTTCCAGATCCAATTATTACTGTTAGTAGTGATACTTCTATTTGTATTGGAGATTCAGTAACATTATTTGGGAATGGAGCTACCACATACACATGGATGCCTGGAAACCTAACTGGTTCATCAATAACGGTTGCTCCTGATGATACTACTACTTATACTGCAACAGGTTATAACGATATAGGATGCGTTTCTGACCCCAAATCTGTAACCGTAAATATAACAACAGGACCTACAATCAATTTAAAAAGAGACACTACTATAGCTATTAATTCATCTGTAACTATTACTGCAAGTGGAGCATATACTTATTCATGGATGCCTGGAAATTTAACCGGACCATCAATAACAGTTTCTCCAAGTGTTGAAACAACCTATTACCTCACAGGTATGGATGCCAGTGGTTGTATTACCCTTGACACTATTACTGTAAAAATTGATTATAGCAACACTTTATTTATTCCTAATATTTTTTCACCTAATAACGATTCTTATAATGATATTTTATATGTTAGGGGAACTGCACTAAAAGAAATAGAGTTTACTATTTATGATCGTTGGGGTGAAAAAGTATTTTTCTCAGATTCACAAGATAAGGGATGGGATGGTACTTATAAAGGAGAAAAATTAAATCCAGGTGTTTTTGTTTATTTTCTTGTTGCTAAAACATTTGATAATAGAATTATAGAGAAAAAAGGAAATGTTACTTTAATAAAATAAATATTTATGTTTTTAAATAATAAACATCGCATTTTAGCATTATTATTACCAATAATGATGTTTTCAATAAATATCCATGCACAGGATATTCATTTTTCTCAATACAATAAAAATCCACTTTTATTGAACCCTGCTTATACTGGATTCTATAATGGAGCTCATCGTGGTGGAATAAGTTATAAAACACAGTGGAGAAGCGCATCTACTCCATTTAAAACATATTCTGCATTTTATGATGCATTGGTATTTAGAGAAAAATGGAAAAGAGATAAATTTGGCGTTGGTCTTGTTTTTTTCAATGACAAAGCAGGAGACACAAAAATGGGGCTTACAAAAGTTTCTGGTTCTTTTTCTTATACGAAATTTTTAACTGAAAGTAATGCTTTTTTATTTGGCTTTCAATGTGGATATGCGCAAAATAGCATTGATTTATCAGGTACTCAATGGGACACACAGTTTGATGGTCGTAACTATAATCCCAATTTACCTACAAATGAACAAAACTATCCTGCTAATTTTTCATATATTGACTTTACTGGTGGTATTGGTTGGAGTTTCAGACCAAGTAAATTATTTAAATCTTCATCAGGTATATCTCTTCAGCACTTGAGTCAACCAAAGGTTATGTTTTCTGAAGTTACAAATAGCGAACTTTATCGAAAATTAATAATTCATAATACTACAGAAATATTTTCAGATAACAATAACAGATCTTATGAACCAAGTTTTATTTATACTAAACAAGGGCCACATCAGGAGATTATTGCTGGATGTATGATAAGAACACAACTTCAGGAAAAATCGAGATATACAAACTTAGTTTCAGACACCTATTTTGCTTTAGGTGCATATTATCGCTATAAAGATGCTTTAATCTTAGCAACCAGATTAAATTTCAGTAACTTTGAATTAAACCTGAGCTATGATGTAAATATGTCGAGTGCTAAAGATATCACCAAACGTAAAGGTGGATTTGAAATTTCAATCATTTATGTACATCCTTATAAATCGCTTATTAGTACAAAAGGAGTACCAAAATTCTTTTAATTTGATATGCTTTTAACCCGTTATTACTACTATCTAAGATTACATATAGAAAGCATTCCATTTTACATAAATTTAATTATATTTTAATTTATAAATTGTTCATAAACTATATAGAACTATAGTATTATATAACATAACATTCAATCTAACAATAAGGAAAAAAATACAGATGAAAAAACTTTGTTTTATTATAACAATATTAACTATTAATTTAAATCTTTATTGTCAAGATAAGATCGAAATAGAAGATCTTGGAAAAAAAATTAATTCCCCTTATGACGAATTATTTCCAGTTATTTCGCCTGATGGGAGAACTATTTTTTTTGTTAGAGACAGCCATCCTGAAAATACATTTGGAATGAAAGGGAGTCAGGATATATGGTATTCGAACTTAGATTCATTGGGTAATTGGTCAGTTGCAAAAAGATTGGAACTTCCTTTTAACCAAGTGCAATATAATTGTGTTTATAGTGTATCGCCTGATGGAAATACATTGCTTTTAAAAGGCGCATATGAGAATGGAGAATACCAAGGCATTGGCTGTTCATTTTCTCATAAAACAGTTAATGGTTGGACTACTCCTCAAAAATTGAAAATAAAAAATTACGAAAAATTAGACAAGGGTATGTGGAATGGTGCTTGCCTTTCTAATAGTGGAAAAGAATTATTATTATTTTTCAGTAAAGATAAGAAAAGTGAAAATAATGATATATATGTAAGTTTTATTCAAAAAGACAGTACCTGGAGCGAACCTAAGAATTTAGGTTTTTATATTAATACTGGTGCAAATGAGAACTCTCCCTTTCTTGCATCTGATGGCGTAACATTATATTTTTCGAGCGACAGAGGTGGTGGATTAGGCAAAGGTGATATTTATATGAGTAAAAGGTTAGATAATACATGGTTAAATTGGTCTAAACCTAAAAACCTCGGAAAACCTATAAACACAAAAGAAGGAGAAGCTTATTATTCTATTGATGCCAGTGGAGAATATGCATTTATGGTTAGGAGAAATACTGATGGAAAAACAGGTATTGTAAAAATAAAATTATTAAAAGAAAACAAGCCTGACCCTGTAGTTATACTATATGGAACCGTATTTGACACAAAAACAAAATTACCAATAAGTCCTACAAGTGCTACGATTAATTATGAATTCTTAAAAGAAGCTAAAAATGTGGGGACTGCAACTACAAACCCCAATGATGGTTCTTATAAAATAGTATTACCATATGGTAGTTATTTTAGTTTTTCAGCTGATGCTAAAGGCTATTATTCTATATCAGACAATATTGATTTAACAAAAACAGGTGATTACAAAGAAATAAAACGTGATTTATTTTTAACACCAATAGAAATAGGTGAAGTTATTAGATTAAATAATATATTCTTTGATTTTGATAAAGCAACTCTTCGTTCTGAGTCCTTCCCTGAACTTGAAAAGGTATTAAAGATACTTAATGATTCTCCGAAAATGGTAATTGAAATAAATGGACATACTGATAATTTCGGAAATGATGAATATAATCTGACCTTATCGCAAAATCGTACAGATGCTGTTAAAACATACTTAGTTTCAAAAGGTATCTCACAGGAAAGAATAATAACTAAAGGTTTTGGAGAATCGAAACCAATTGCGACTAATGATACCGAAGAAGGAAGACAATTGAACCGCAGAATTGAATTTATTATTATCAGTTATTAAAAAGCTGAATTAGAAAAGAGTCTTTGCTAATTCTCTTATTTTCATTGTTAAATTAGAATGAGTTTGTTTAACTCTCTATGAGTCTTTATTAACTTTCATTGTATAGATGTCGGTTTCCAAAAAGAATATTTTCTTTAATATCTTTTAGTAAAATAGCTTAGAATTAGATGTACTAAGTTTTAATCTTTTTGTTTTTGTTAAAGAGTTTAGTAAATAAAATACTAAAGACGATTAAAACTAATCCTGATAAGGAAGCTATTCTTATATCTTCTCCTATAATGAAATGTATGAACAGAAGCGATAAAAATGGTGAAAGGAAAACAAGGTTACTTACTTTGTCTGCTGTTGTTGCTAACTTTAAACCAATAAGCCAAAGAGTAAAAGTAATACTCATTTCGAAAAAACCGATATAAACAAAGGAGAGTATATATTTGGTTTCTGGTAATTTGAGCTCTGAGAATATCATTGTGAGTATAAACGAGAATATAAATCCAAAAGTGAAGCTAACAAATAGTTTGACTATTTCATCGTTTTTATCTTTAACATTAAGTATCCAAAATAAGGCCCAAATAAGAGAACTGCTTAATGCTAGAATATCTCCAATCAGATTTGAAAAAACAATATTAGTAATATCACCTTTTGTGGCAATGATAGCTATTCCTATAAAACTAATAAATATTGCTATTACATTTATATGTTTTATGGGTTGTTTTAAAAATAGAATTGAAAGAATAACAAGCATGATGGGCCAGGTATAATTAAGTATCATAGCTTCCTGGGCAGGAAGAACTGAATAGGCTTTCAAAAGAATAGTATAGTATAAAAAAGGGTTTAAAAAACCGAGCAGTATTCCTTTTAACAAATTTTTTGAAATGTATTGTTTTAGTAATCCTATTTTCTTTTGAAGTAGAAGAATAATAAATAAAACGATAGAGGAAATGAAAGAAGAAAATGTTAATAGTTGCATAAAATCCATTCCTTCGAGGGCTATTTTGAATGCAGTAGCCACTGTTGACCAAAGTAGAACGGCAATAAGGGCAAAGAGATATGATTTTTGTTCTGTTTTCAATAAATTATATTGTTTTTTATTTGAATAATATGATTAAATTACCATAGATACAAAGATTTTTATTAAAAAAAAGCTTTTATCAATTCTTCAAAGAAAATATGATTTATAATATTTTTAATATTTGTGTTTTCTAATTTAGTTCTGATCTCGAATTCTTCGTGCCTGGATTCTATGAGTGCACTTTCGATTTTAATACTATCATTATTATCTATTATATCATTATAAAGTTTGATCTGTTTTATAATGCCATTTTGGACTTCCAGAGATATTTCGATATTGCCAAGATCAGAAATTGTTTGATTTATAAAACTATATGCAGGTGAATAACCATAATTCCATTCCCAAGTTGAATATTTGTTTTCTACAAGCTCTTGAATCTTTTTTATATCAAAATCTGATAAGTGATAAGAAATTGAATTGGGTGTATTCTCAACTATATGCTTCATTATTAATTCAGCAAAATAATGAACATTGGTTTTTTTAATCAAGTATTCATCAATATTAACAACTTTGCTTCTGATAGATTTTACTGCTTTATCTTTATATTTGTCAGGGTTTACATCTAAAGCCTTTGATAATACTTTAATATCAGAAGAAAACAAAAGTGTGCCATGATGCAATACTTTATCTTTATATACATGTTCTGCATTGCCTGAAATCTTTTTCCCTTCAATTGTAAGATCATTTTTTTTTCCAATATCGACTGATATGCCCATTTTTAATAAAACTTCAACTATAGGTTTAAGATAACGCTTGAAATCAACTAGGTTTTTGGTCTGGTTCTTTTTGATAAATGAGAAGTTGAGGTTTCCTAAATCGTGATAAACTGTTCCACCACCAGATAATCTGCGGACTACTTTGATGTTATTTTCTTTAACAAACTGATAATTGATTTCAGCTAAGGTATTCTGGTGTTTTCCAACAATAACTGCTTTGTCATTTCTGTATAATAAAAAACAATCTTCTTGTATTTGATTGAAAAGATAGTCTTCACAAGCGATATTAAAAAAAGGATTGACATTATCAATATAAATGCATAACATAATATTTGTGATTTTTTTACCACAAAGTGCACAATGGCTTTACACAAAGAGCACAAAGGGAAAGTTATTTTCAATTTTTGATTTAAATAAATTTATTTTATTGTATAGTATTGGTTTTATAAATAAGGTCTTTTATTTTTTTATTATGTTTTGTAATTCGATCTTTGTTTTTTTGTTTTGCAAGGTATTCTGCATAATTGGCTCCACCTGTCCAAAACATTCGGAAAGTAGAAAAGCCTGAGAAAACTCCAGCATAATAAAAACCATTTATAAAGCTAACATAAGTATATGTTGCAAAAGCTCCGCTTAAAATCAAACTACTTAAACCACGCCCCCAATGTCCTGAATATATTTGTCCGCTTCCGGGAAAAAAGTAACTGATGTTTTTTGCCAGCTTTTCGTTTTTCAATCCAGGCTTTTTCGACAATTTTTTAAAAGCAAAGGAATCTACTTTAATGTTATTTGTTTTAATATAATTGATTAATGAGGTATTGGCTTCGTCCCATTTTCTTAATTCATTTAATGTAAGTATTCTTAATACTAGTAAATTGTTGTTATTAAAAGTATCTATTTGCTTAGTGTGCATTTCGTTTAACTGTAAGATTGTTTCTTTATAATCTTCATTAAGAAAAGTATTTAAAGCATATTCATAGCATGATTTGTAATATGTTGAATCATTAATATTATTAAAATCAATTCTCTTTAAGGTTTTTGCTGCAACTTCATATTGGTTATCTTGTTTATAGCAAAATGACTTTTTTAAAAGAGCATCATTTTTGGTATCTATATCGTCAGAAATAAAATATATTCTTTCGTATTCAACAGCTGCAAGTTTAAAGTTTCCGCTATTAAACAAGCTATCGGGATACGAAAAAACATCTATTCTCTGTGCTTTAACGAAAAATACGTTGCAAAGGAATATCCAGATTAAATAAAATCTGACGATTAATCTCATTATTTATTTCTTGATTAACAATATTAACACTCAATACACTTCCCCAAATATTTCCAATATAAAATACGGAGAATAAACTCCCAAATATAATAAAACGCGCACTCTTAACTCCAGCTTTGTTGTATGCCTCAAAAGTTTGTAATCCGAGAATTGCAACAGGTATAATAGAAGTAATCCCCTGCCTGGGCTTGCCTGCATATACTTTTCCTAAACCAGGTATCAAAGCAGATAAGGTTCCAGCTACAAAAGGAGATTTCTTTTTAAGGTTCTTAATTTTATTGGAATAATCCAATAATATCTTTTCCTCGTTAAGTAAATGATAGTTTTTATAAGTTAAGTTTTTAGAATATGTATTGTATGTAGTTAAATTTCTTTGAAGTAAAGCCAAACCTGATAATTGAAAGTGCAATAATTCATTCATCAAAGTATCTGTAGTATTTATTTTTAACAAGCTTTTTTCTGCTAATGAAAGACTATCCATCTTTAAAAATGAATTGCCAAGAAAAAATGAAGATTTTAATGAGTAAGCACTGTTGAAACTAACCTTTTCGTAATAATAGGACGCTGAATCGAATTGTCCTGTTTTATAATAAATATTTGCTATATAATAATGAATGGTATCATTTTGAGATAAAGTTATGCTATTTTGTTCTTTCATAGTTTTAAGAAAAACCAACGCATCATCTGTTAAACTATTTTTAATTAAATAATCTGTGAAACCAATGTCTTTATGAAAGTTAGAAACAAAAGTCTGGCTTTTGAGCACGTAAGAAATTACGATAAGAAAACAAAAAACACAAAGCCTTTTTAGTGTCATTAATGGGTATGATATTTAATGGGTTCTTCAATTGCCAAGCCATTTTCATTAAATTTATAGGGAGGTATTTCTTCTTTTACCATCGAATTGCAACGCATCAATCTGTCTGCGCTAAGAAAAACTCCTTTTATTATACCATAATTATGAATTGCATGTTTAGAATAGTTAGAACAACTTATTTCATATAAACAATGTCTGAATAATTGTGGTGAAACAATGTGTTGATAAAATAACATTGAACCTTTTATTACCAGACTGAAAGGATTATATTTTACAATAACACTGCTATTCTTAAATTCAATAGGATTTGTATTATTTAAATGAATGTTATTGTTCTTGTTTAAAAGATAATTATCACTTTCCTGCAATAACTGCATATCTGATTTGATTTTTTGAGCAAGTATATCATTGTATTGAATAACTAAAAGAAATGCAAATAAGATTTTTAGAATATGACAGTTAATAGATTTCATTAATAAGATATTAAACTGAAACATTATATTCTCTCAAAGCGTCATTTAAAGAAGTTTTTAGGTCGGTAGATGGTTTTCGTGTTCCTATAATTAAAGCACAAGGAACCTGATATGTTCCTGCCGGAAATTGCTTGGAATATGTTCCAGGAATTACAACAGAACGTGTAGGAACAAAAGCTTTATATTCAATTGGTTTTTCGTTGGTAACATCTATTATTTTAGTAGATTGGGTTAATACTACGTTTGCACCTAATACTACTTCTTTTTCTAAATGAACTCCTTCTACAACAATGCAACGAGAGCCAATAAAACAATTGTCTTCGATAATTACCGGAGCTGCCTGAACGGGTTCGAGCACCCCTCCTATTCCAACTCCACCACTTAAATGAACATGCCTACCTATTTGTGCACATGATCCAACAGTTGCCCATGTGTCAACCATAGTTCCACTATCTACATAAGCTCCAATATTTATATAAGAAGGCATCATAATAACTCCCTTGGCGACATAGGAACCATAACGGGCAATTGCATGAGGAACAACCCTAACTCCTTTTTCTTTATAATTTCTCTTTAAAGCTATTTTATCGTGAAACTCAAAGGGACCAACTTCTATGGTTTCCATTTGCTGAATTTGAAAATACATGATAACTGCTTTTTTCACCCATTCGTTAACGATCCACTTATTATCATTTGGTTCTGCAACCCTGATTTCTCCTTTATCCAATAATTCGATTATTGTTCGAATAGTTTGTTGTGCTTTTTCTTCTTTCAAAAGATCTCTATTTTCCCAAGCAGCTTCTATCAATTCTTTCATATCGCTATATTTTTTAAATTACAATATATGGTTTGTTCTTTTTTAGAATTATTGTTTTTTTAATTGACAACTCGTTTTATATCTGTTTTTAGAGTTGTAACATAAAAATTGAGCAATAATTCATTTTCAGTTTTTTTTAATCATGAGTCTTTGTGTTTTTAGTGTTTTCTTTGTGATTCTTTGTGTAATAGCTATATCACAAAGAGCCACAAAAATACACACAAAGTTGCACAAAAATTTAATAATAGCACCTCAAAAAAAGAATTATCCCAATATAGATATTTGTAATTCTTTACAAAAATAAGTTTTATTAACAGATAGATGTCAAACATAGTTAAAGAAATTTTAAATTTGCAAATTATTAAAACTTATGGCAGCAATTGTTAAAATATCATTAAAAGCCGGTAAGGATGAAGCGGTAAGACGATTTCATCCCTGGATTTTCTCAGGTGCAATTAATAAAATACACGGCAATATTGCAGAAGGCGATGTGGTTGAAATTTATTCTAATAGAGATGAATATCTTGCTACAGGTCATTATCAGATAGGTTCCATTGCTGTTAGAATATTCTCTTTTAAAAAGGAAAGTCCGGATATTAACTTCTGGAAATCAAAATTAGCTGCTGCTTATCAATTAAGAAAAGTTCTTGGTTTGATAGATAATCCCAATACAAATGTTTACCGACTGGTTCATGCAGAAGGTGATGGTTTGCCTGGTTTGATTATTGATTATTATAATGGTACTGCTGTTATACAATCTCATTCTATCGGCATGCATTATTCCAAACCATTTATTGTTGATGCATTAAAAGAAATATATCAGGATAAACTAAAAGCAGTTTATGATAAAAGTACCGAGACTTTGCCCAAGATGGCCAAAATAGATTGTAATGATGGATATTTGTTCGGTAATGCAGAAACCAAAGAAGTATTGGAGAATGGAAATGCATTTTTTGTTGATTGGGAAGGTGGACAAAAGACCGGTTTTTTTATAGACCAGCGTGATAATAGAAAATTACTTAGTGATTATTCGAAAGGGAAAAAAATTGTAAATACTTTTTGCTATTCGGGAGGTTTTTCTGTTTATGCATTAAAAGCAGGTGCAGAAATGGTTCATTCGGTTGACAGTTCAAAAAAGGCTATTGAACTAACAGAAAAAAATATACTACTTAATAATTTTAATAATGCTCAGCATTTGTCTATTGCTGAAGATACAATGGATTTTCTTAAACATACTACTGATACTTTTGATGTAATTGTTTTGGACCCTCCGGCTTATGCCAAGCACAATGATGCAAAACACAATGCAGTGCAAGGCTACAAACGATTAAATGCTATAGCTTTAAGCAAAATAAATAAAGGAGGAATATTATTTACTTTCTCTTGTTCACAAGTTATAAACCGACAATTGTTTAATGCAACCATCACAGCAGCAGCTATTGAGTCGGGAAGGCAAATTAAAATACTTCATCAACTTTCGCAACCTGCTGATCATCCTGTAAACATTTATCATCCCGAAGGCGAATATTTAAAAGGCTTGGTACTTTTCGTTGAATAGTATTTTATTAAGCAAATTTCAATAATCTCTTTCTTAATTTTTATGGAAATAAAAAATACTTATCATAGTATTTGGAAAATCTCTTATCCTATTATATTTGGATTGGTTGCACAAAACATTCTGAATGTAATTGATACTGCTTTTTTGGGCAGATTGAGTGATGTTGCTATAGGTGCTGGTGCAATTGGAGGATTGTTCTATTTTGCTTTGATAACTATTGGGATGGGCTTTGGTATTGGTGCGCAAATAATGATTGGCAGAAAGAATGGAGAAAAAAACTATGCAGAAATAGGTCCCATTGTCTATCATACTTTTTTCTTTCTGAGCATTACAGCTATTATGCTTTTTGCGTTATTCAACTATATTGCTCCTGTTTTTCTGAAAAACATTATTAGTTCACCAGCTATCTACAAAGGGAGTTTAGAGTTCTTTGAATACCGGATCTGGGGAATTTTATTTGCCTTTTTAAACATTACTTTTTCTTCATTTTATATTGGAATTGTTAGAACAAGGGTTTTAACTTTTAGTACAACCTTAATGGCAGTTGTAAATATCATATTGGATTACTTTCTGATATTTGGTCATTGGGGATTTCCTGAAATGGGTATTGGTGGAGCAGCTTTGGCTTCTGTTATTGCTGAAGCTGTTGTTACTTTATTCTTCATAATATATACTTTACAATTAAAAAATAAAAAATATGGTCTTTTCAAACTAAGGAAATTAAATTTTGGTTTATTAAGGAGTATTTCAAATCTTTCAATACCTGTGATGTTGCAATATTTTATGTCTTTTTCTGGATGGTTCATATTTTTTATTATTGTTGAACGAATTAGTGAAGAAGCTTTGGCTATTTCAAACGTTATCAGAAGTATTTATATGGTAATTATGATACCTGTATGGGGTTTAAGTATGGCAGTAAATACAATTGTCAGCAATGTAATAGGTCAGGAGCGGCATGATGATGTTCTTCCACTTATAAAGAAAGTTGTTTTAATAAGTATTATTAGTTCGTTGATCATGGTACAAGGAAATATATTCTTTCCACGTTTGTTAATTTCCTTTTATACTAACAACCCGTTATTGATAGAACATGCGATACCTGTTTTAAATGTTGTAACAGTAGCAATGATGGTTTTTTCGGTAGCAATGGTTCTATTTAGCAGTGTATCGGGTTCTGGAAATACTAAAATAACTTTATTTTTTGAAGTATATGCAATAAGCACCTATATTATAGTAGCATATTTGTTGGCTATTGTATTTCATTTGCCAATAGCTTATGTGTGGATAGTTGAAATAATTTATTTTTTAATAATAGGAATTAGCAGTTATTTTTATCTGAAATCTAACAAATGGCAAACAACTAATATTTAAACTATTTTTTATTTATTAGTTATTTTAGATTTTGGATAATCCTCTATCATAAATCCCCATTTTTCTAATTCCTGCAAATTGTTTCGGTAAAGCTCAATAAGCTTATCGCGGCTTTCTTTAACAATATCGGTTATTGGTTTAAGCAAAAGATCTCTTTCCCTGCATGCTTCTTCCATCTTCTTTCTATATTCTTCAGCTTCCAGATGTTTCAATATGCATGGATTAATTTTATTTGCCTCTTCAGACCATTTATGATCTTTCAAAAAATTCAGCGGGGAGTTTTCTCCTTCTTCTTTGTGTTTTTTTAATATCTGGTTTGCCAGTTTTAAAATTTCCATCTGGTTTAACGACAATAATACTCTCATAGTGAATAGTTAATATTTTATTACAAATTTACATTTTTTTTCTTTTAGAAATATGCAAATAAGTTGTAGAGGTATAAAGGTTATAAAGGTATATGGTAAAATAAAAAAGATAGTGCTTATTTGTTTTTCCTTTTATCTATAATTTTATACCCTAAAACCTTGTTATTTTATTTCTTTCAAAATTTCTATTGGTTCCACATGGATGTGAACTTCGATGTTCTTAATTTTTGATTCAATATCTTTTTCGATTTTATCGCATATATGGTGGGCTTCATCAACTGTAAGCATTCTTGGTACTTCAAGATGAAGGTCAACATATTTGTAGAATCCAGCCTTTCTGGTTCTTAGTTGGTGATAATTGATATTACTATTGGTAAATTTACGAATCGAAGCTTCTATTGCTTCAATTTCATTGTCTGGAAGCTGCACATCTAACAAAGGGCTGTACGCTGTTTTTAGCAATATGTAAGATTCATGTAAAATAAAAATAGCCACCAGAATAGCAACAATAGGATCTAAAATATACCAACCAGTTGCCCAAATAAACAACAATCCTACTCCAACTCCCAAAGAAGTATAAACATCTGCTTTTAAATGCAGTGCATCTGCTTCCAAAGCTATTGAGTCGGTTTCTTTTGCTACTTTATAAAGTCTTCTGGATACTAAAATATTTACCAAAGCTGAAAACAACATCACAATAGAACCTATTCCAATTGATTCGACAGGTGTAACGGAAACTAATTTTTTAACAGCTTCGAAAATGATCCAACCAGCAGCAACAAAAATCAGGATTGCTTCTATAACACCTGATACATTTTCGTACTTTCCATGTCCGTAAGGATGTTTTTTATCTGGAGGGGTATCAGAAATTCTTACAGATAAAAAAGCTATTATTGCAGCAAGCAAATCCATTGAAGAGTGAATTGCTTCGGAAATAATACTGACAGAGCCTGAAATTATCCCAACTACTAATTTACAAATAATCAATACTGTATTTGATAATATTGAAAGCCTTGCTACCTTAACCTTTTTATTCATTGTTTTATAAAAACTAAAAACAAAATTACTTAAAAAAGCATTTAATAAATTATTATTCTATAGTTTAGAAAGATTCTTGTATGGGGGATTATATTGTTAAATTGTTTTTTGTTGAATTGTTTTTTTGAGATACTTAAATATAGTTTTCGGATGGATTCCAATAAATTATCCAAAATATTTGTGTTTTCAAATTAAACATTCCTGCATATAAAGAAAACTTCTTGAGCAGGTTTATTTTATAAATTCCATTATATAAGAGAAATTATCTACTCTAATAATTTTGAACCCTATGCGATGATATAACTCTTGGGCTTTATTACTTTTTAAAACACTAAGTGTTACGATTTTATTATTTTCTTTTGCTATTTCTATAATTGAGTTTATAATTTTTTGTCCAAAACCTTGACATTGGTATTTAGGTTCAATTTGTATTTGTATAATTTCTAACTTATCTTTATGTTCTTTAGCTTTCAGAAATCCAATATTTTCACCTTCCAAAAGAACAATTTTTGATTCATCAAATTGATAATAAATTCTTTCTATATGCTTTTCATCATTCATTTGAATTCCTGAATTTATCAAGTGTTCATTCATTGTTTCTTTTCTTAACCATAGGAGATAATCAATATCATTTTCAGTTGCCTTCCTGTATGTTAGATTTCCTTGGTTCATTATTTCAATATTGCTAATATTCTATCTCTCATTTGTGGCAAACTAATTATTGTTTTTAATTAGGTACTTTTCCACTTTTCGATTTATAAATCACCCCCCCATCCATTTCAACAAACAAACTTAATACTTATATTTCTTCTTTCAAAAAGAAAAAACCATCCTATTTAAATAAAAAATCATGTTCTTTTATTTAAAACTCATAATAATTAAACAAGCACGCATTGTAATAATCATAAAATCCTTCTTTATTAATTTTATTCTCAACGTTTCTTAATGCCAGCTTTCGTTCCGCAGATGATAATTTTTGTTTTTTAGCTCCTTAGTCATAGTCCGCAGATGTTTTTTCAAGCTTAGTTAATGGTGGCTCATTGTTCGAAGATAAAAATTCGTTAAATTTTCATCTTCGGAGCTTGGAAAATCATGTTCCGTCGGTGGTGAATCATCTTCCGTGCATGTGAAATCATGTTCCGCCAATGAAAAATTATCTTCCGTTTATAAAAAATCATCTTCCGTCAATGTGGAATTATCTTCCGTGCATTGTAAATTATGTTCCGCCAGTGAAGAATTATCTTCGGAGCATGAAAAATCATGTTCCGTCGGTAATTTTTTATCTTCGAAGCTTGAGGAATCAGGTAATAAGGAAGTTGGCTTGTTTTTGAATGCTATTATTTATGCATTACAAAAGAAAACCACTTTTTTCTAATAAAATCCTTCCGTAAATGATAAGAATTTTAAATAGAAAAAAGTGGTCAAAGAAAATTAAAAGAAAACCAATCGATTATTTTATTGAACTATTCTGCTACTTGAAATAACATCTGAAGCATAAAAGAAACCTATAGCTCCATTGGTAAGATTTGTTGGAGGGTTTGCCGGTGGTCCATCAAAAGGAGTACCTCTCCAATCGGTTTCGAGCATAAATCCCATAATAAAGTCGAGAAACTTTTTATCAGTTGAGTATTGATACAATGTAACTGTATCTCCAACTTCTATTCTGTCTTGTGGGATTCCGAAAATTGGAACATCAATAATAGGACTACCATTAATTAAAGCATCATCTTGAAAAGAAATTCTACGCAAGGTATCTGTTTGAGGTATATTATTGACAGAATATTTCCAAAAATAGTAATCTGGCTCAGCACCTGCAGGTTCTACAGTATATAAACTTAAAGTATAAGAAGAATCTGTAATACCAAAAAAGCTTTCAAACAATTGTTTTACCTCAATAGAATCAATTGGTGCAACAGGGTCTAACCTGGAAGTAGCAGTATAAGTTTTGCCATCCGAAACAATAGTTAAGGTATAGGTAGAATTAATTTGTCCGGCAACATTATCAGCTGTTTTATAAACACCAGAACCAACCGGCGATTCGGTGAGAACAAAAGTATTTGTTCCGTCACTTATGCTAACATCAGCACCAGAAACAATCGGAGCAGTTTGGTTATAATAATAATTAGAAGTTTTTGTTAGTTTTACAACATGTGCTTTGGTTTCGGTAGTAATAGAACCTTCTACAACCAATCGTGGCAAACTTGAATTTAAATCAAATTCAATTACTTTTGTACAAGAACTCAAGAATAGAATGCCAATTATAGATATATAAAATATTTTTTTCATTTTTAATATATTTTTAAATTGTTTTTTAAATTAATATTGCATAAATATAATTTGTTAATCTTTTGTAAAAATAAAATTCTTTGAATCCCTAAAATGAATGGTTGAATCTGATTGAATAAAAA
>DYDE01000083.1 GCA_020718065.1 Marinifilum sp.
TTGTTAATAATTTACTTTTTTTAATATTTATTTAAGAACAAGGATTAACGATATTTGATTATAGAAGTAAACGATTGTCTTGGTTTTGGGGGTTTTTACTAATATGGCTGGGTGGAGTTAAAAGAGAAACATTCCCAAAATGTTTCTCTTTTAATATTTTGTAAATAAATTTACTTGATTGTTGATTTACTGAAACAATAGTGTAAATACAACTAATAAAAGGATTGCTAAGTTGTAGTTTATTTCAGACTTTCAATATATTCCATATTATAATGGTCTTTTATTTGGATATATGCAACTTGTTTGATGGTGTCAGCACCAAGCTTATGTTTAGCAGAGCTTGCAGATAATCCTAAACAAATTTTGTTTGCATTAAGTTCTAATCCTCTTTTTATAACATGATAGAGAGATTTTTTGTAAACATTTAGATTGTCATCAATAGAAAAATCTAATCCAATTATAATCGGGCAGTAATTATTTGTATTTTTTTCGCAGAAAACAACAGAAACAACTTTGTTATCATCATTTCTTTTAATTGTAACTACTTCCCAGTTGGGGGCATCACACATTTTGTTAAATAATTTAACAGGTAGGTCAAATGTATTAAGACCTAATTTTTTAGATTTTACATTTTTATATAATTGATAATAAAGAGGCACATCTTCTTTTTTGCAAGGGGATACGGACAAAGAAAATAAGTTTTCGTCCTGCACCACATCATTGCGAAAATAATATCTCTTTTTTTTATCTAATTTTTTTTGGAAAAATACTTCAGGGTTTAAATTTTCATTATTATTTACGATATTATTATCTTCTATATCGATTTTTATGAAACCATGATCCATAAAAAAGGCCCGAATTTCAGTATCTTCTTCTAAAAAATCTCTAAGTAGCAAAACAGCAGCATCTTGTTTTTCATGTTCTTCCCAAATCAAATCAAGTAATTTAATTAATGCTTGTTGCCATTGACTATATTGTTTATCTATATATAGATGTTGTCCCTCAGTGAGTGGAGAACCCATCAGAAAAGTTTTTGATGTAAGGTAATAAGGGTCTTTTATTCTTTCTAGCTCAATTTTTCCTGAAACATTAGCAGAAGCTAACATGTCATCTTTAAGGATACAGAGGGTGAAAAAAGTAGAAAGAATAGGTTTGCCATTATTGTCGCGAATTATATAATAAAAGAAATTCCAGTTATTTTCTTTTTCAGGATTATTGCTAAAAACATCTTCCAGAAATAGCAAATTATCGTAATCGCAGGCAGCATTTTTACCTGTCAATGAATTCCATTCTGTTTTGTTGATTTCTTTAATACTTTTGTGTTTTTCTACATTAAAGTTTGATAATTCAGGGGGGCTTATTTCTGTTGATTTTTTTTCTTTGTCTTCTAGTGATGCTTTTAGTATGGCTGTTTTTTTAAATGCTTTGAAAATATCATCCATGGTTCGGTCTTCTTCTTTTAAAGCTTTGGGAAGATGATAAGCAATTTTTTTAGCAAGTGTTTCAATATCGTCGAATTTAAGATGATTGGTTATTGTAAATCTGATGCCCGTACAATTTTCAGGAACTGCGGGAAAGATACCTAAATTAACATAAAGCCCTTCGTCTATCATTCGGCGAACCATATTGTAACCCATTTTGGTTAGCCCAAGGCCAATAAAGAAAATTGGTCCTTCGGAATTTGAAACCAGTGGAAGTTTATATTTTTCAATAACATGATTTGCATAAGCAATTTTTTTCTGTAGTGATTTTTGTATTTCGTATATTTCATCTGATAAATGAATTTTAGCTGAAGCAATGGATGCTCCAACCGTAGCAGGCTGCTGAGGACCAGAATGTGTATTTGGACCTCCCCAGTTTTTGACCGTATTGCGTAATTCAATATCTGGAAAAACAAAAACACCGCCACAAGATCCAAAACCTTTGGCCAATGATGTAGCTACGATCATTTTAGGGTGGAGTTTTGTTTTACTCAGAAAATGTCCTCGTCCATGCATCCCTGACCAACTCATGCCATGTGCATCGTCTGCATAGAGGTAAAGTTGTTTGTGTTTATTCATTAATGCAATTATTTCGTCGATTGGAGCAAAATCACCATACATAGAATAAACACCATCTATTACATACCATATACGTTTGTATCTGTCACGGTATTCAATAATTTTTTCTTCAAGTTCATCAAGCCGGCTATGTCTTAACATTGTTGTAAAGGTATTGTTCTCTTTGAGTTTTGCAGCAACTTCCTGCATACTAAAATGTGCCTGTTGGTCGAAAATAACACAATCGTCGCTATGCATAACAGTTGGCATCACTACCTGATGACCCAATGAAGAACAAGTTGATAATAATATTGGGGCATCAAATATTTTTGCAACCAATTCTTCAAATTCTTTGTAATTGCCACAAGAGACGTAAGATCTTGAAGAAGAATACTGTGTTCCATACCTTTTAACAGCATCAATTGCAGCAACTTTCAGTCTCTCGTCCATTTCTAAACCCAAATAACTGCATGAGCCAAAATTAATTAATCGCTTGCTGTTTATTGTTATTATTCGCCCATTTAAAAAATCATCTTCTGTATATAAATGAACAATGCCACGACTTTTTGCTGTTGTAACAATTTCGTCCATGGTTTTAATTAAAGATTCAAATTTACCCATAGCTTTTTATATTTATATTAAAATAAAATTAATTAATTTAAAGTTAATTAAAATAATCACTTTAACATATCGGGACTTCTAAAATTTGCTTTTTCTTCGTTGGACTTCTCCCGATTAATCGGGATTAAAATCATCATTTACTAATGTAAACTCCGGTTTTAAAATTTTGTCCATCTCAAAAAATCTAATTTATAGAAGCCCTTATATATAAATGTTAAAGAAACACCTCATTTCTTAAATTAAAGCTATTGGTTGATTTTGATAAATTTTTAAACGCAAAGGAATTAAAGAATGTTTCCAAAATATTTGATTAAAAGGAAATTTAAAACATAACGAAACTTAAGATAATAAAATTTGTAATATTGATAAGTATCGTTTATATTTGTTAATTGAATATTACTTATATAAGATTTTTAACAACTTAATTATTAATATTTTATTATGGAAAAAACCTTTGACGCTTTTTTTGAAGATGATATTATTCATGTAACCTTTATTAGTGAGCATTACACTGAAGAAATGATTGATGAAGCGATAAAACAAAGATTGGAAATGACTAAAGATAGAATATATCCAATGTTTGCTGATATAAGTAGAGTAAAAAGTTTCACCAGAGAAGCAAGACAACGTCTGGCGCAAAAGGATGCTGGTCTTGGCACCAAAGCTGTTGCAATATTGACTAATTCAAAAGCACAGGAAGTACTTTATAATTTTTTTAATACTATTTACAAAGCACCGGCTCCTGCAAAAATGTTTACCAATAAAGAAAAAGCATTAGAATGGTTACAGCAGTTTAAAGAAAATAGAAATTAAGTTAATAGATTATCCTTAGGTATGATTAAAAATATAATGTATAAATAAATTACTTAAAATCTGAAGAATTTTACTGTTTTAATTACTGTTATGAATTGAAAATTGTATTTCATGGATTTTAATGAAGATATTGTTATTGAAGAAGGTATTGTTCATATAGGATTGAATTACGAACATTATACTATACCGATGATAGAGTCAGGAATAAAACAAAGACTGGCACTAACAAAAGACAAAAGTTACCCTATGTTTTCGGATTTGAGAAAAATAAAAAGTATAACAAGGGGAGCCAGGCAACGTTTAACGCAGGATGATGCCGCTTATGGAACTAAAGCAGTGGCTTTTTTAATTAATTGTAAAGTACAGGAAATACTTTACAATTTTTTTATTATCATGCACAAGCCACCAGCACCTTCTAAAATGTTTACCAATAAAGAAAAGGCATTGGAATGGCTTCAGCAATTTAAGTAAGACCAACTATTTAAATAAATAAACTTAATTTAAAAAAAATAATACCTAAACTGATTAAAATGAAAATATAAGTATGTGAAAAGAACTTAAATAAAGTGCAAAGAAGCCTAAAGTTAGTGAGTTTAGGCATTAGAAATTCAAAATAATGGTAGTTAAAATAAATTATTTACACTGAAATGAATTTAAAAAGTACTAAAATTAAGGAATTAAGTTCTCTGCTGGAACATATTAATACCAATGAATTTAAAGAATCTCTAAAAAACAACCAACTCAATAGTGAAGATCTGAAAGAACTGGAAAATCTTAATGCTGTTATAGAAAAACATTATTTTAAATCTTCTATAATAGAAAAAAAGATAAGTGAATATAATGATACTGTTCTGAAATTTGCACAACACAATTATTCTTTCCTTAATGAACTGGATAGTGAAAATGATTTATTGAATAGTTTGGGTCTTAGCATCAATTTACTGGGCGAAGAATTGAATTATTCTACTGTTACTACCTATTATCTGGATGATATTTTCAATTCAATGAAAGACCTGCTTATTGTTATTGATAAGCAGGGTTTCATTCATTCTGTGAATAATGCAAGTTTGGCTATATTGAAATATGATAAGAACGAACTTATAAAAACTCCTATTTCAACTATTTTTGAAGATGATATTAATTTTGATAAACTTATAAATAATACCTTATCTGAAAAAACATATTTTCTTATTTCAAAAGACAAACATAAAATACCTGTATTGTTGAGCATTTCTCATTTTGTGAGGGGTGATGAACAGGAAATAGGCACTGTTATCATTGCAAGAGACATGAGCTCTAAATTAAAAGCTGAAAAAGCAATACAGGAAAGTGAAAATAAATTCAGATCTTTAATAGAAAACAGTGCAGATGTTATTTCTTTAATTGATATTAATGGAAATGTTATTTATAACAGTCCTTCGTATAACAGACTGATGGGTTACGATGAAAAACTTCGAGTTGGTAAGAATATTTTCGAATTGGTTCATCCGGATGAATATGAAAATATAAAACAATTATTTGCAAAAATAATTCGAAGACCAGACAGGGTAACTATACCACCAACCCGCATCAGACATGCTGATAATACCTGGCGGTGGATAGAAGGTGTTGCCAGCAATTTATTGAATGAACCTAGTGTTAATGCAATAGTTGTCAATTATCGCAATATAACAGAAAGAATATTAACTGAAGAAAAACTAAGAGAAAGTGAAAACAGATTCAGAAAAATATATGAGGATGGTCCTCTTGGAATGGTATTGGTAAACAAAGACTATTGTTTTACTAAAGCCAATAGTACTTTTTGTAAAATGATGGGATATAATGAAGACGAAATAAAAAATCTTACTTTTAAAGATATAACCCATCCTGATTATTTAGCTAATGATTCTTTAAATGTTCAGAAACTTATAGAAGGCAAAATTTCTATATATAAAACAGAAAAAAAATATATACGAAAGGATAAAAAAATAATTTGGGGTGCTTTAACAGCAACTATTAATTATTCTAATGAAGGCAAACTTGTTTTTACCCTTGCAATGGTGGAAGACATTACCGAGCGGAAACAGGCTGAAGAAGCTTTGCGTTTTTATTCCTATGCATTTTCGGGTTCTCAGGATGCTATAATAATTTCTGATATTGAGTTTAAAGTAAAAAATTTAAATCCTGCTGCAGAATCATTGTATGGATGGAAAACCGAAGAAATGTTGGGTCATAATATTACTGAGTTTGTTAAACAAGAATATATTGGATTTACCCGCGAAACAGTGATAAGTGATTTTTTTAAATATGGATATTGGCGTGGCGAAGTTATACAAACTAAACGCAATGGTTCAAACATTACTGTGCTTGCTACAGTTTCACTTATCAAAGATTTAAATGGAAAATCTATAGGTGTTCTTGCCTCCAACAGAGATATTTCTGATATAAAAAAAACAGAAGAATCGTTACGCATATTATCAAACAGAAATGAAGCAATACTCGATTCTGTTCCCGATATTATTATGGAAGTGGATAATAATAAAGTATATACATGGGCGAATAAAGAAGGTTTTTCTTTTTATGGAAATGATGTTATTGGGAAAGAAGCTGCTTATTATTTTGAAGGCGAACAAAAAACATATAATATTATTGAACCTCTGTTAAAAGGGGATAAAGATCTAATATATGTAGAAAGTTGTCAAAGAAGGCAGGATGGTGATAAACGGCTTTTGGCATGGTGGTGTCGGACATTAAAAGATGAGAATGGTAAAGTTACAGGAGTATTATCTTCTGCTCAGGATATTACTGACCGTAGGTTAGTTGAAGAAGCTGTTAAAGAAAGTGAAAAAAAATACCGATTGATAACAGATAATATCAACGATTTGGTATGGATAATGGATTTGGGACTTAAATCGGTATATATTAGTCCATCTTGTCTTAAAATTCTTGGTTACACTGCTGAAGAAAGGCAAAAGATGCCAACAAAAAAAATATTTACCCCAGAATCTTACCAGAAGATTTTAAAACTTTTTAATAGTTTTATTAATAAGTTAAAAAAAGACAGATTAAGAGAAAAGGATCTGAATATAAAAATAGAAGTAGAACAAGTAAGAAAAGATGGTACTACATTTTGGGCAGAATCGAATGTTGGAGCATATTACGATGACAATGGCAAGATAGTAGGAATACAAGGTGTTACCAGAGATATTTCTGAAAGGAAAAAAGCAGAACAAATTCTTCGTGAAAAAGAAGAAAGTTTCAGGTTAATGCTGGAAAATTTGCCGATACCAGTTGGAGCATATAATATTAATAATAATAAGATTATTTTCTTTAATTCCAGATTTAAAGAAGTATTTGGTTATGGGATCAAAGAGCTAAAAACCTTAAATGAATGGTTCGATATTTCAATATTAAACAAATCAGAAAGCACTAAAATTAAAAATATTTGGGAAAAAGCAATTACTGTCTTTCAAAACAAGCAAATACATAATAAATCTGCAATAGAAATATCGGTACTTTGTAAAAACGGTACGGTTAAATTTATCGAAATATCATTTACAATTGATAAAAATACGGTTTTTGTGGTTTTTAATGATATTACTGAACGAAGACAAATACTTACCAATTTAAAAAGACAAATAGGCAAAAGAACCAGAGATTTGGCAATTGCCAATGAGCAATTACAACAAGAACTTAATGAGCGTAAAAAACAGGAAATAAAGCTACTTTATTCCGAATACTTAAACAGTACAACAATCAATGCCATTAATGACTATATTTTAGTTTTAGATGCAGAATTGAAAGTTATTATGTATAACGATGCCATTAAAAAATACTTTAGACTAACCCGTTCCGATAAAAAAAGTAAGGACATTTATATTATTGGAAAAAAATTAAGTTCAGTTTTTTCAGAATTTGATAAAAAGATATTAAATAAATATGATGAAATAATAGAAAACTGTAGAGGTTTTATGGATAGTTTTGAGGTGGTTTTAAACAAAAGAACCTTCTTTCTGGAAATTAAAACAATACCTTTGATATCAGATGGAAAAGTAGTAAAAATTGTAACATCTGTTCATGATATCTCTAAACTAAAACAGGTTGAAGAAGAAATAAAACTAAACCTTCAAAGAGAAAAAGAACTGAATATGTTGAAAACCCGCTTTATTTCAGTTGTTTCTCACGAATTCAGAAATCCATTGGCAAGCATATTATCAAGCATTCAGTTGTTTGAACGATATAGAAACAAACTGGATGAAGAAAAAATGAAATCCTTATTTACCGGTATTTATGAAACAATAAGATATTCTGATCTTTTATTAGATGATTTATCAATAATTGGGAAACATGAAAGCGGAAAATTGGAGCTCAATGTTTCAATTTGTAATTTAAATATGATTTGCAATCAAAGTATTGGAGATATCAAAGCATCGCATGGCGATATTTCACAAATTAAATTTTCTATTACCTCTGAAATCAATAATTCGCTTGTCGATAAAAGTCTCCTGAGACATGTGTTGAATAATGTTTTATCAAATGCTATAAAATATTCTGATAAAACCAAACCAATTATTTTTGACGTTGGCTATAATGATAATAACATTGTTTTTACTGTTGAAGATGAGGGGAGAGGCATACCCGAAAAAGATATAAAATATATATTCGACCCATTTCACAGAGCATCTAATGTAGAATCAATTAAAGGAACCGGTCTGGGATTGGCTATAGTTAAACGATGTGTAGAAATGCACAATGGAACTATTCAATTAAAAAGCCAACTAAACAAAGGAACTACTGTAATTATAAAAATTCCTCACAAAACAGAAGATGTTGAGGTTTTAAGTGAAGTTTAATTTATTCTTAAAAAAAACCATTTAATCATCTTTTCATTAATTTATACTTCTCTTGTTAACTCTTGGATGACTACATATTAACCAATATGGAGGTGATTTTTTGTAATTTCAAATACTTATTGAAGAACATTGGTTTGAAAGCTATGTTGCTTAATAATTCCTTTAAGCATAAATATTTGTATTATTAATAATTTTTATTATATTTGTTATTGGTATGGTTTTAATTATATAAGGTATTGTTAACTAATTGAATTATATACAATACTAATCTAATTGTTGAAGTACTATTGCTGTTATAGATTATTAAATTAGTGGTAAGTGAAGTTTGCTGGGGATAGCTACGATAATATTTAATGTTTTAAATTTTAATATAGAAAAAAATAAAAGAACAATTCTAATAATTAATCAAACGATAAAATGGATTTAAGTACAACAAAAATTGAAGAAATAATATCTATTATTGAATATATTAATTCAGTTGAATTTAAAAAATTAATAAAAGAATCTGATAAAGAGAGTGAAGAAATAAAGAATTTTGAACATTTAGATGCTGTTCTAAAAAAATATTATTATAAATCTGTTGTTGTTGAAAAAAAAATTGCAGAGTTCAATGAAACTGTTTTAAAATATGCACAACATGATTATTCTGTTCAAAATAGACTGGATAGTGAAAATGATTCTCTTAATAGTTTAGGTTTAAGTATTAATCTTTTGGGAGAAGAATTAAATTTTTCAACGGTTACTACCTATTACCTCAATGATATATTTAATTCAATGAAAGACATGCTTATTGTTATTGATAAGCAGGGAAATATACTTTCTGTTAATAATGTATGTACTTCTTTACTAAATTATAAAAGTAGTGATTTATTAAATAAATCAATAAACAAGATTCTGGAAAAAGAGATAGATTTTGATAAACTTATAAATGGTAATTTTTCTCTTGATATAAATATTTTTATTTCAAGGTATAAAAATAGAATTCCTGTGATGATGAGTGTTTCGCATTTTGTTAGAGGTGATGAACAAAAAATTGGAACTGTTATTATTGCAAAAGATATGACCGCAAAATTAAAAGCAGAAGAAGCTTTACAACGGTCTGAAATGAATTTTCGAAAATTATATGAATCTACATCAGATGCAGTGATGTTGCTAAATAAAAATGGTTTTTTCGATTGTAACAATGCAACTTTAAAGTTATTTGGATGTAAAACCAAAGAAGAATTTTATAAACTTCATCCAGCAGATGTGTCTCCACTAAATCAACCAAATGGAACTACTTCTATTGAACTGGTTAATAATCATATCGATCTTGCAATTGAAAAAGGAAGCCTGAGATTCGACTGGTTACATAAACGATTTGATACCAAAGAAGAATTTCCTGCTGAAGTATTGCTAACTGCAATGGATTTTGACGGAAAAACTATATTGCAGGCAGTTGTTCGGGATATTTCGGAACGCAAACGAACAGAAGAAAAACTTCGCAAAAACGAAGAACAATTCAGGCAGATGTTCGATCGAGCTCCATTGGGTTATCAGTCTCTTAATATTGATGGTTATATATTAGATGTTAACCAAAAATGGCTTGACACACTTGGTTATAAAAAAGAAGAAGTGATTGGCAAATGGTTTGGAGATTTTTTATTGCCTCAATACAAAGATGTATTTGAAGAAAGATTTCCTTTTTTTATAGAAAAAGGAAATATATATAGTGAATTTGAAATGAAGCATAAAGATGGAAGTTCAAGATTTATAGCATTTGATGGCAATGTTGGAACAGATATTAATGGGAAGTTCAAACAAACCCATTGTATATTAAAAGACATAACTGATCGTAAGCAGGCTGAAGAGCAGCTTTTAGAAAGTAATCGTAAAATAAACTTTCTTGTGAACAACTTAAGAGGGGTGGCTTATCGTTGCAAAAACGATTCTGCCTGGACCATGGAATACATAAGTGGTGGAATATATGAATTGGCTGGATACAATTCCAATGATTTTATAAATAATCAGGTACGTACTTTCGATTCTATTATTGTGGAAGAAGACAGACGAATGGTTTCAGATGTTATTAATAATGGTATTAAGAAAAAAGAAACATATACATTGGAATATAGAATTCTGACAAGTGAAAACCAGCAAAAATGGGTATGGGAGAGAGGTTGTGGTGTTTTTGAAAATGATGTTTTATTGGCACTCGAAGGATTTATTTCAGATGTTACCGATAGAAAACAAGCTGAGAAAACCTTAGAAGAAAGTGAAGATCGTTTTAGAGCAGTTTCTGAGTACTCACACAATGCAATATGTATTCTTAATGAACAGGGAAGGATCATATGGGTGAATGCAGCAATGATTAAAATGGGAGGTTATACTGTAAATCAATTGTATGAAGCCGATTCTTTTATTAGTTTTCTGGCACCTGAATCTATTGATTTTGTTCTGTCTAATTTTACAAAATTTGTGAACAAAGAGAATTATGAACATAATTTACGTTTTTATATAATAAGGGCTGATGGTGAAAAACGATTGTTTGAAAAGCATATGACCGATTTTATCAGTCTCAATGGAAGCCGAAATCTGGCTATCAGTATGATTGACATTACAGAAAGTGAGTTAGCGGCTAAATTACTTGATAAGAAAATAAAAGAAATGGAAATTTTTAATGAATTGGCGGTTAATAGAGAATTAAAAATGATTGAACTAAAAAAAGAAATTAATAGCTTACTTTTAAAGATAGGTGAAAAAGAAAAGTATAGATAACATTAGATCCTAATAATTATATCATTAATTTTTAATTAAATAGGGAGGTATTTTATGGAGTTTCTGGATATGAAGACTATAATATTTAGCTCTTTACTTACGAATATTGTAAGTACCCTGGTGTTGTTTCTTTTGTGGTTATATTCAAGAAAACGATTTAAAGGAATAGCCTATTTGGTTTTTGATTTTTGTTTTCAAACCATTGCTTTTTTGCTAATAATGCTGCGTCATAAAATACCTGATTGGATTTCCTTTGATCTTTCAAATACGTTGGCTGTTTCAGGTATATTGATAGGCTATATGGGCTTAGAACGCTTTCTCAATAAAAAAAGCTTTCAGTTCCATAATTATATTTTTATTGTTCTCTTTGCAATAGTGCATATTTGGTTCACTTTTATTGATCCGAGTTTGGCAATAAGAAACTTAAATGTTGCTATTGCTGGACTTTTTTTATGTTCTCAGTGCGCATGGCTTATGTTGTTCAGGGTTAATAGAAATATACGCTCATTAACTTCCGGTGTGGGCATTGTTTTTATAGGTTATTGCATTATTAGTATTTCGAGAATAATAAAATTCTTTATTGCTGATAATTCTGCAACTGATTTCTTTCATTCAGGTACATTTGAAAGCATTGTTCTTATTTCTTACCAGATGTTATTTATTCTTTTTACATATACGCTGGTATTAATGTTTACAAGAGGCTTGTTGTATGAGATTTCTTCTCAGGATGAAAAATTCTCCAAAGCATTCCAGGCTTCTCCGTATGCTTTATTACTTACAAGTTATTCAAAAGGAAAAATAATAGATGTTAATGCTGGATTTGTAAATATCACTGGATATACTACTAAACAAGTAATTGGAAAAACATCTATCGAATTAAATTTATGGGAAAATAATAATGATAGAAATGAAGTATTAAGAGACCTTGCCAAAAATGAAAGTATTAAAGAAAAAGAAATTATATTCCGAAAAAAATCTGGTGAACTTTTAACAGGTCTTTTTTCTGCGGAAATTATTTTAATTAATAACGAAAAATGCATTCTTTCCAGTATAAACGATATTACAGAAAACAAAAAAGCCCAGGAGGCATTATTGGAAAGTGAAATAAAGCATAGGATATTGCTTGATGAATCAACCGACCCTATTTTTTCTTTTGCACCAGATGGTACTTATTTATATGTAAACAATGCTTTTGCATTAGGGGTTGGTATTGACAAAAAAGACATTATTGGAAAAAAGATATGGGATGTTTTTAGTAAAGAGGAGGCTGATAAAAGATTCGCTGCTGTTAAATATGTTTTTGAAAATGGTATTGAAAAAGTTATAGAAGTTAAAGTACCAAAACAAAACATAGACTATTATTATATAACGACTGTTAAACCAATTAAAGATCTGAATGGAAACATTATTTCTGTTGTTTGTTCATCAAAAAACATTACTGAACGTAAACAAGCTGAAGTGTCGTTATTAGAACAACTGAAAGAATTGGAACGTTTTAATGATTTAACAGTTGACAGGGAATTAAGAATGATTGAATTAAAAAAAGAAGTAAATAAATTATTGCAAGAGATAGGTAAAGAAGAAAAATATAAAATTATTGATTGATAAAAACTTATAATAAAACCACATTTATTATTACATAGTGTTTATAAAAAACAATTTTTATTGTTTTTAATTAAGGAAAAAATAATATTAATGTTATGGAAGATAATCAAAAAAATAATACATCTGTTTATATTGATAAAGACCTTTTTAATGAATTTTCACTTTATATTTCATCTGATATTATTTATGTTTATGATATTGTAAAACAAAAAAATATATTCAGCAATGAAGGATTTAATAATTTAGGATATAGATTGCAGGAAGTTCAGGAAATGGAAAATATGTTTTTATCAATTCTCTTACATCCTGATGATTTAAAATATTATAGTAAGAAAATATTTCCTCAATTAGCAATTGCTGAAAATGATGATGTGATTGAATATACTTGCCGGATGAAACACAAAAACGGCACATATCATACTTTTCAGACGAAAGAAAAGATTTTTAAAAGAAATAAAGAGGGCATTCCAAATCAGATTTATAGATACTGCAAGGATATTTCTGATTTAAAGGATATTGAAATAAAATATGAAAAAGAGAAAACCAGATTTAACTCATACATAGAATTAAATGGAATAATTACATGGATTACAAACACCAATGGTGAAGTGGTGGAAGATATTCCTTTTTTTAGACAATACACTGGTTTGAGTTATGAAGAAATAAAAGGTTCTGGTTGGGCTAATGCGATACATCCCGATGATGTAGAGAAAATACTGAAAGAATGGAAAAATGCTGTTGTAAATAAAATTCCTTACGATACAGAGTATCGTTTGCGTGGACAGGATGGGATATATCGTACATTTATTGTTCATGGTATTCCTCTTTTTGACAAAGATAACATAATTAGCGAATGGGTTGGGATTCTTGTAGATATAAGCGAACGCAAACAAATAGAAGAAGCATTAAAAGCAGAATTGAATGAAAGAAAAGATGCTGAACAAGCAATAAAAACAGCATTCAGGAAAGTAGAAAAAAGTAAGCTGGCAGCACTTAACTTGATGGAGGATGTGAAGAATGAAATGGAAGAGAGGATTAGAACTGAAAATGCTTTAAGAAAAAGTGAAGAAAAATACCGTCAAATTGCCGAAAATATTTCAGATGTTGTATGGGTTACTGACTTAAACTTTAAAAGTATATATATAAGTCCATCGATAGAGAAATTAATTGGTGAGCCAATTGAAGTATATATAAACCGTGCAATGGAAGAAAAATTCACTCCTGATTCTTTATTTAGAGTTACCTCTTTAATTAAAGAAGAACTTGAAAAAGAGAAAGAGATAAATGTTGATAAATTTAGATCCCGTTTGATAGAAGTTGAACATTATATTGCTGATGGTACTACATTATGGCTTTCCATGAATGTATCTTTTGTGAGAGACAAAGAAGGTAGTATTGTAGGGATACAAGGCGTAACAAGGAACATCACAGAGAGAATAAAATATGAAGAAGCACTTAAAAGGAGTGAAGAAAAATACAGGTTAATTACAGAAAAAACTACTGATGTTATCTGGTTGATGGACCTGGATGGGAGAAGCATTTTTGTTACCCCTTCTATAGAACGTTTTACTGGGTTTACTGTTGATGAATATTTACATCAAACCATACCCGATCGATTTACACCAGGATCTGCACAAAAAGGATTGGATGTTTTTTATAAAGAACTGATATTATTCCAAAACAATCCCAGGTCAATAGAAGACTATATTTTTACTATAGAACTTGAATATGTATGTAAAGATAATACAACCAAATGGGGCGAATTGTTAATTACTCCATATTTCGATTATTCAGGAACTTTAATAGGAATACATGGTGTTACCAGAGATATTACTGAACGCAAAAAAGTACAGGAAGAACTTAAAGATAGTTTGGTTAAACTTGATACGGCACAAGAATTAGCAAAAATAGGCTATTGGAATTTGAATTTGTCTAATTATTCTCTGGAGTGGTCAAAAGGATTAAAACAAATCTTTGAATTACCTCCTGATGAAGCAACTCCAACATTCGATGAGTATTGGTCCTATGTTTTTCCTGATGATAAGAAAATGATTGAAGCTCAATCTAAAATTCAGATCGAACAGATTAATAATTCGGAGATTTCTTATGTATATAGGATATTAACCCAAAATGGAAATGTTAAATATCTTCATCACATTGGAATGCAAAATTTAAATGAAGAAGGTAAATTAATTGCAATTTATGGATCTGTTCAGGATATTACCGAACGCAAAAATGCGGAAGATGTTTTGAAATTAAGAGAAACACAATTATCTGGTGCTGTTAAAATAGCTAAATTAGGTCCATGGGAGTATGACGTAGATAAAAATTATTCACCTTTAATGACGATTTTTATTCTATTTTCAAAACATCAGTCAAAGAAATTGGTAGTTATTGTATGTCACCTGAAGAATATGCCAATCAATTTATTTATCCTGAGGATCTTTCATTGGTTATTATAGAAACAAAAAAAGCTATTAAAACAACAGATCCAAACTATAGTAATCAGATTGAACATCGTATTATATATTCTAATGGAGAGATTGGTTATGTTTTAGTTCAAATTTTCATTACAAAAGACGAACATGGTCGAACTATAAAAACTCATGGTGTAAATCAGGATATTACGGATCGTGTGTTGAAAGATGAAAAAATAAGAAAAAATGAAGAAAGATTACGTCTTATCCTCGATTCTACTCCATTTCCTATTGCAATTGTTGATATAAAAGATGAAATTATTCAATACTGGAGTCAAAGTGCAAAGTTGCTTTTTGGGCACACGGCAAACACCACATCAGAGTGGTATCAAATGGCATACCCTGATCCAGATTACCGCGCAGAAGTTATTAAACATTGGAAACCTTCACTTGAAAAAGCACTTCTATCAAATCAATATGTAAATACGGGTGAATATAATGTTACTTGTAGTGATGGTTCTGTTCGTATTTGCGAACTTTATGCTTCTTTTTTAGCTGATAACCTTATTGTTACTTTTAATGACATTACCGAACGAAAACTCTCTGAAGAATTATTGCATAAAAGCGAAAATCAGTATTCCGAATTGGTTGCAAATATGCTTGATGGTGTTTACCAAAGCACTCCTGATGGTAAGTTTATTAGTGTGAACAATGCAATGGTAAAGATGTTTGGATATGATTCAATTGATGAAATGCTCAGAATTGACATTAAAAATGATTTGTATTTGCATGAGGATGATAGAGGGAATATTTATCCTGAAACAGGTAAAGAAAATCAACCTGAACTTTGCTTAAAAAGAAAAGATGGTTCGTTAATATGGGTAGAAGATAGTGGATGGTATATTCGGGATGACAATGGAAATGTTATCAGGCATGAAGGTATTTTAAGAGATATTACTGAGCGGAAATTCGCTGAAGAAACTTTAAAGAAAAGCGAAGAAAATTATAGGATTTTATTTGAGTATTCTCCTTTAGGAATTCTTGTTAGCGATCTGAATGGTAAAATTCTTCGTATTAACTCCTCACTTCTAAAAATACTTGGTTCTCCTTCTGAGGAGATGACAAAAAAAATCAACTTATTAACATTTAAACCATTGGTTGATTCTGGTTTGTCAGAACTTCTCCAAAATACGATTATTGATCAAAAAGAAATAATTGCTGAAAGAAAATACCAATCTAAATGGGGTAAAACCTTAAATATGCTCGTATATTCTAAACCCATATTTGATCATAATTCCAAACTAAACAGCATTCAAATTATAGTACAAGATATTTCAGAACGAATTAAAGCAGAAGAAGCACTTAAGCATAGTGAAAAAAAATACAAGTATTTGTTTGAGACCAATCCGCAAGCTATGTGGATCTATGATCTGGAAACCCTTGCTTTTCTTGAAGTAAATGAATCTGCAATAGAGAGATACGGTTATACAAAAGATGAATTTTTTAATCTGACCATAAAAGATATTCGCCCTTCTGAAGATATTAAAGCTCTTTTAGATGATGTTGCGCAGACCGTAAATATACTAAATAAAGCAGGGGTATGGCGTCATAAAAAGAAAAATGGAGAAATTATTTTTGCTGAAATTACTTCACATTTAATTGATTATGATAAACATGAAGCAAGGCTGGTTCTCGCAAATGATGTTACAGAACAAAAAATTGCTGAAGAAGCATTGCGTCTTTCCGAACAAAAATACAGACTTATATTTGATTTATCTCCAATCGGTATCTATCAATCAACCCGCGAAGGTAAATTCCTTACAGTTAATAATACTATGTGCAAAATATTAGGATATAACTCGGTTGAAGAACTTTTGGAAGTTAATATGGCAGAAGGTATTTATTTCAGAAAAGAAGAACGTGAATATTTAATTCTGGAATATGAACCCAAAGGCTCTATTGCCAATCATGAAGTGCAATGGAAAATGAAAGATGGAAGACCCGTTTGGGTTCAACTCAATGTATATACAGTAAAAGATTCTACAGGTAAACTTAAATATTTTGAAGGAAATGTTCAGGACATTACTGTACGAAAACATGCAGAAGAAGCCATAAAAGAATCAGAAAATCGTTACAGGATTTTAATTGAGTCTTTTTATGATATGATTTATTTAACCAATTTCAATAACAAAATGATATACAGCAACCCATCCTTGGAAATATGGACTGGTTATACGATGGATGATTTTAATAAAGAGGGTTCAAAAATAAAATTCGTCCATTCCGAAGATGTAGAGTATGTTGAAACTTTTATAGAGGATTTTAAGAATAGTGATAAAAAATATTCTAAAACACTTAATA
>DYDE01000084.1 GCA_020718065.1 Marinifilum sp.
TTCTGGTATTATGAATCATAATCTGCAGTTTGAAACATTAACAACAGAAAGACATTTCTGGATGTCAGTTCATAATATGTCAGCAATCTTATTCACCATATTTTTAATGATACATATTGCCTATAATTGGCGTTCGTTGATGCATTATTTTAAAAAGATTAAAGGAATAAGAGTAAGCAAAGAAGCAATATTGGCAATTGCATTGGTAGTTTTTATTGTAGGGTTGTTCTCTTCACATGCTTTACATGGAAGATAGGTTTAGAAAAATCATTTTTCTATTTCACTTAATACTCTTAGTTTTATTGTATAACCAGCATTTTAGAATAACTTGTCTTTCCGTCAATTAGTTTTATAATGTATATGCCTTTGGGTCTGTTCGATAAGTCTATAGTTTCATATAACTGTTTTTTGATAACTTCTTTATACAATATTTTTTCTCCTACTACATTGTATATTTCAATAGCATTTATGATCCCATTTTCTGTAGATATGGTAAATATTCCATTAGATGGATTAGGGAAAACAGAAATATCATTTTGTATATGATTTTGTTCATGAACATCTAGATTTGAAAATAAAAGATAATTTGCTTTTAAAACATTTCCATTCCCATCAGTTGTTATATTGGCAATAAATGGATTTGTTTTACTCCACCAGTTATAAGAAATAGTTGTATCGAGTGAAGGTGTTCCACCTGATACCCATCCTATTCCACTAATATAAACATATGAGCTATCTGTTTCGAATATAGTAAGCTTTTGTCGTAAAGCAGTATAGGTTCCTGTCGGAGTAGTTATCGTTCCCCATCCATCTATCAGGCTTGTGTAATCTGAAGTTATAACAAGTCTCAATGAATCGGGTGGAGGCGAAGAACTTGATATTTGAATGGTTGCTTTTGATTGTCCAGAAAAACTTGTATTGTAAGTAGAAGGGAATGTTATATGTTTTTGTGGTGGAGTATAAGGAACTGATATGGTGTCTGAAGAAATAATAGTTCCACAAACACCCATAATTGATAAAACTATATTGTTGTCAATAAGGTAGATGTAATTTCCAGAGTCAAGCAAAGCAAGAGTAGCTGTTGGAAAATCTTCATAACAAGGTTTGTCAGCAGGACTTGAAAAAATCATTGTGTCTTGAAAATTATTACTCATTCCTGTTAGATTCCAAATGCAATTTGTTCCTGCACTACCTGGTGATAACGCACCTAAATTTGTAGTGTCATTTGCCTGGATAACGATTGCTCCAACTAAATTACCTATATCGCTTCTATTAATTGAAATTTGTGCTGTGGAAGATAATGCAAATAAAAGCAAAATACTGCCTAAAAATACTATTGTTTTCATTGTGGTTGATTTAGTTTATTTGATTTTTTTGTTTATAACAAATTTACATTATTAAGCAAAAAAAAACAAATAAACAGATAAAAATTTTGTTTAATCGAACACTTGAGATATTATGTTTGTATGAATTGAAAAGTATTTGAGTTTATACTTCTAAAAGGTTTGATTTGTATTGCTAGCAAATGTGTCATATCATCTCTTTTTAATAGATTTAATACATTAAGTAGAGATAAAAAAAAGAGCCATTGAAAACAACAGCTCTTTTAATAACTTAGTAATTTAAGTACTTTAGTTCACTTATTTCAAACCAAAAGCTTTCTTAATTTTATCCACATAGTCAAGTTTTTCCCAGCCAAAAAATTCTATTTCTTTGGTAGTTTCTTTGCCATTGGTGTTTATTTTAACTTTCTTTTTAAAAGTGTCTCTGCCAAAATGTCCATAAGATGCAGTTTCGAGGAAAATAGGATTCTTTAAACCATAACGGTTTACAATTGCATTTGGGCGCATATCAAAGATGTCATTAATTTTTAATGCAATTTCTCCATCTGATAGTTTTTTCCCTTTTTTGTCTTTTACGTTTGCAGTTCCATTTGTATTGACATACAATCCAACTGGTTGAGCAACACCAATAGCATAAGCAACCTGAACCAAAACCTCGTCAGCAACTCCTGCGGCAACTAAATTCTTTGCAATATGACGAGTTGCATAAGCTGCAGAACGGTCAACTTTTGAAGAATCTTTTCCTGAAAAGGCACCACCACCATGTGCGCCTCTGCCACCATAAGTGTCAACAATGATCTTTCTTCCAGTTAAACCAGTATCTCCATGGGGACCACCAATCACAAATTTACCTGTTGGATTAACAAATAATTTGTAATCGTCCTTAAACATTTTTTTTACTCTTTCGGGTAATGATTTCTTAACACGTGGAATCAAAACTTTTTCAACATCTTCTTTTATTTTCTTTTGCATTTCTTTTTCAGAAGCAAAATCATCGTGTTGTGTAGAGATAACGATGGTGTCGATACGTATTGGTTTCCCATTGTCATCATATTCAACAGTTACTTGCGATTTTGCATCCGGACGAAGATATTTCATGGTTTTGCCTTCCCTGCGAATAATAGCAAGTTCCTGCAACATAATATGAGCAAGTTCAATGGTCATTGGCATATAATTATCCATTTCTTTACAGGCAAAACCAAACATCATTCCCTGGTCACCAGCACCTTGTTCTGCATCTGTTTTACGAACAACTCCCTGATTAATATCTGGTGATTGTTCATGAATTGTAGATATAACTCCGCAGGATTCTGCTTCAAACATATAATCAGATTTGGTATAACCAATCTTTCTGATTACTCCTCTTGCTATTTTTTGAACGTCAATATAACTTTTTGTTTTTACCTCACCACTACATACTACAAGACCTGTTGTTACCAACGTTTCGCATGCCACTTTAGAGTCGGGGTCGGAGCGTAAAAATTCATCCAGCAATGCGTCTGATATTTGATCTGCTACTTTGTCTGGATGTCCTTCAGAAACTGATTCTGATGTAAATAAATATCCCATATTAGATTATTTAAAATTAATAATTTACTTTAAAATTTAATATAGAAAGGTTGATTGAGAAGGTAAAGAATTGTTTTAGCATTTGTTTACCGTGGTTGCAATCAATCAAATCTTTCCACTTTATTATTAAGGCAAAAGTATAGATTTATATTTTACCTGCAAAAAAAATATTTATAAGTTTGTTTCATAAATTGAATTTAATGCCAGTGTTTTTAGTAAAAACAATGAAATCGTTTGTTATTCAAAACCGAAATAAAAAAGATTTGTGCTACTGATTTCTCCCATTTATTGCTGCCGTCTTAATGCTAAAGACTTAGGACTTACTACTATTTCATCGTCAATTGATGGAAAACTTCTTCTAATGTGTTTTCTTCAATTTTCATGGAGAGTACAGCCATATTATTTTTAACTGCAAATTTAAAAATATCTTCTCGTATATCTTTTGCGCTATCTGTAACTATTTCCCAAATGTTGTCTTTGATATTTTTAACATTAACCACACCTTCAATAGTGCTCAAAAGTTTTTTATCAGCTTTTACATTAAATTCAACAGCTATAGTCTGTTTATTTCCAGTCATTTTATGTATTTCATTTGTAACTTTATCAGCAATAATTATACCCTTATCAATAATCATTACCCTGCCACAAATAGCTTCTACTTCCTGCATGATGTGTGTAGAAAGCATAATGGTTTTTTGTTTGCCTATCTCCAGAATAAGGTTACGTATTTCAATTATTTGGTTTGGGTCAAGGCCAGAGGTTGGTTCATCTAAAATTAATACTTCAGGATTGTGAATTAATGCCTGAGCCAATCCTACACGTTGTCTGAATCCTTTAGACAAAGCACCTATTTTCTTTTTAATTTCTATTTTAAGGCCGGTTAATTCTATCATTTCATCAATACGCTTTTTAGAGTCTTTCCCTAATTTGTAAATACCAGCAACAAATTCAAGATACTCTCTAACATACATGTCGAGATACAAAGGATTGTTCTCTGGCAAATAACCTACTTTTTTTCTTACTTCTAAAGACTGTTCAAGTATGTTAAACCCACATACAGTAGCCTCACCTGAAGTTGGAGGTAAAAAACAAGTTAATATTTTCATCATTGTTGATTTTCCGGCTCCATTTGGGCCAAGAAAACCTACAATTTCTCCCGATTTAATTTCAAACGACACATTATCCAATGCTTTTTGTGTTCCATAAAGCTTTGAAATATTTGATGCTACTATCGACATAAATTTAAAATTTATTTTGCTGCGAAATTAATGAATTTAATAATAATATGGAAGTTTCTTTTTAAGCACAAAGTCTTTAGTACTTAGTCATTAGTCATTAGTATGAAGTTAATAGTACATTGTTCTTAGACTTGTGTCAATTGGCTTTTCATTTTGCACTAAACTATATACCTGATACTTTGTACTTAGTGCTTGATACTATATACTTAGTATTTGATACTATATACTTAGTACTTAAGACTTCTTAAAAACCATCTCCACTGTTGCTCCTTTTTTGAATAATGCAATTATATAATTGGTGAGAATAAAGAAAGGGAAAGTAAAATAAAAGAACATTTTTTGCAAAAGAATAGAGAAAGAAGAATACTCCTTTGCGTAGTATTTATTTCCTTTTATCAATTCAAACAATACTTCTCTTTTCTTACAAAAAGCGTTTAATATACTTTGAATCATGCCAAATGGATTTTGTTCAATAGAAGCATAATTTGATTTTACATGTGTAAAACCCTGTTTTTGCATTAAATCTGTTAAATCAACCGGATCGAAATAAAACAAATGCCTTGGAGGATCGAGGTGCAACCATTTCCCTTTAAATAGTTTCGATTGATAACTTACTATATTTGGGAAAGACATTATCAGGATACCATCTTTCTTAAGAATATTCTTAATTATCTCTAATGTCCTTTTTGGTTCTGTGAGATGTTCAAATACCTGAAATAGCGTAATTGCATCTAAACTATCTGGTTCAAAATTTCCTTCTTCCAATATTCCAATTTTAAGATTGATTTCCTGGATTTGGGAAGCTCTGTTTGCAGAATTTCCTTCCAGCTCAATTCCATTTAATTTATAATCCCCATATTTGAGCAATCCCTTTAGAAATCTACCATTTCCGCAGCCTATGTCTAATATAGAAGCTTTTTTATTTATAAGTTTGCTAAGTCTGTATGCTCTCTTTTTACGGAAATGATCTATCACTCTTTCAAATATTCCTTCAAATTTATCTTCCGATTCTCCATAGTAATCCGAACTGTATGCTTTAGCAAGCATTTCTTCATCGGGACGAGGTGATAAAAAATAAGCTTTGCACAGATTGCAATGACATATATTGTAATTGTTACCGAAAATGTCAAAGGTAGGATAACAAATCTTATAATCTGTTTGTTTACAATAACCACAGATTGCTACGTTATCAGCCATTTTTTATTGCAGGTTTTTGGTATATTTTAAATTTACCTAATTTCTTCTTTTGCAGAAAATGGCAAAAAGACGTTTTTAATACCCCTAAACCATAAATGGTACTTCTTCTGAAGTTGATAGAAGATGCTTCAGTAAAGTATTTTGTAGGACAGGTTACTTCAGCTATTTCATAACCAGCATATAAAATCTGTGATAACATTTGGTTGTCAAATACAAAATCATCGGAGTTTGCATGGTAATTAATATTCAATAATACATCTCTTGAAAAAGCCCGGTAACCAGTATGGTATTCAGAAAGTTTTGCACCAATCATTATATTCTGAAATAAAGTAAGAAAACGATTGAAGGTGTATTTATATAAAGGCATACCGCCTTTTAAAGCTCCTTTGCCAAGTATTCGTGAACCAAGCACAACAGAATATAAATCATTGGCAATTAAATGAGCAATAGATGGAATTAATTTTGGTGTATATTGATAATCGGGATGAAGCATTATTACAATATCTGCTCCTAATTCTAAAGCAGTATCGTAACATGTTTTCTGATTACCACCATATCCGGTATTTTTTTCATGACGGATCACATGTCTTATGCCTATACTTCTGGCTTTTTCTGCTGTATTGTCTTTGCTTGCATCATCAACTACTATTACGTCATCAACAATATCAAATGGGATCTCATCATAAGTGTCCTTCAATGTGTTTGCTGCATTGTATGCTGGCATCACTATGATGATTTTTTTATTTTTCAGCATTCCTAATTATTTATAATAGTCGTTATTTCTTACAAAAATATTATTTTTATTAACATATATGCTATTTGTTGTCAATTAAACTGAATTATTTTATTTAACAATTTATAAATATGTTTTTTATATTTGTTGTGCATAACTTCAATAGAATAAATTAAATATTGTTAATTTTTATTAGCTATGATTAAGTTTCCAGGTTTATGTTACGCTAAAATTATAACTATTATTTTGTTTTTTTTTGTAGGATTTCCTTCACTAAATGCCCAGCAAAATTATATTCGTTTCAGATATATTACCAATGAGAATGGCTTGTCGCAAAACTCAGGTAGAAATATTGTGCAGGACAATTATGGATTTATTTGGTTTGGAACAGAATCGGGATTGAATAAATACGATGGCAATAAAATGATCGTTTATAAATACAATCCTACTGATACAAATGGCATAACAAACAACTATATCAATACAATATTCAATGATTCAAATGACAACATTGTTATTGGAACCGATGGTGGTGGCTTAAATTATTTTGATACAAAAAAGAACAAAATAATTCAATTCAGGTATGATTCATCAAATGTTAATACACTAAGTGATGATGTGGTTTTATCAATTTGCGAAGACAACGAAAACAATCTTTGGATTGGAACTTCAAACGGTTTAAACAGACTTAATATTAAAAATGGATTTGTAACAAGGTATTTTAGTAATATAAATGACAAAAGCGCATTAACACATAACTATATCAGAACTTTATGTAAGGATAATCAGGGTGTGATATGGGTAGGAACTCCAGAAGGGCTTTGTAAATATAATGCTACTTACAACAATTTTACACAATATGATGGTTTCCCAAAAAGAATAAATTCTATTGTTGTTGATATAAATAATAATATTTGGATTTCTTCTTTTGTTGAGGGTGTCGTTGTCCTTGATTCAAAGACCAATAAATTCATAGAAAATAAACAGATAGAAGAAACCATTAAAAAACTATGTAATAATCAAGTTTATAATATTGTACCTGATGAATCTGATAATTTATGGATAGCAACAACAGATTCCGGTCTTATTTATTATGATAAATCAAAAAATAAGTTTTTCAGATACCAACACGAACTCTATTTGCCAAATTCACTGCCAAGCAACCAATTGAGATATGTTTATATTGATAAAGCCGGAGTTTTGTGGATAGGATCTTTTACAAATGGAATTTGTTATTACGATACAAAGCAAAAACCGTTCAATCATTATGCTACTGATGATAAAAGAAAATACTTCTTCAATTCGGCGAGTGCTATTATGCAGGATAGTAAGGGATATGTTTGGCTTGGTATGTCCACTGGTCTTGTGAAATTAAATATGGATTTGAATACATGTGAAAAGTTAATCCACAATACTGCTGATCCTAAAAGTATCCCAGATAATAGTATTACTAAAATAATTGAAGATAGAGATGGTTTGATGTGGGTTGCAACTAATAATGGTGGTATTTTTACAATTAATAAAGAAAACAATGCCTGTAACAATAATTTTCTTTCAGATACAAAACTTAATAATTTACTAAAAAGGATCTCTGCATGGGAATTGTTTGAGGATGCTGATGGCGATATATGGATTGGTACCTGGGATGATGGTGCAATTTGTTATAATAAAAAAACAAAACAGCTTGTTCACTATAAAAACGATGCCAATAATTTAAATTCAATTTCAGGAAATAATGTTATCAGTATAGTTCAGGATAAACAGGGTTGTATTTGGTTTGGAACCTGGGAAGGAGGTTTGAATAAATTTGATAAAAAAACAAAGACCTTTAAAATATATAAACACAATCCTGCTAATCCAAATAGTTTGTCAATGAATATTATTATGGATGTTCACATTGATAATGATGGAATATTATGGATAGGTACTTTTGGTGCTGGGTTTGATAAATTTGATCCTGCTAATAACGTATTTTCTCATTATACAGAAAATGATGGTTTAGCTAACAATACTATTTTTGGTATAAAAGAAGATAATAATGGAAATCTATGGATTAGCAGTAATAAAGGGATAACAAAATTTAACAAAACAAGCAAACAATTCAGAAATTATAATATTACTGATGGAGTGCAGGGGAGTGAGTTTTCTCAGCATGGTTCTTTTAAATGTAATAATGGTTATATATTGTTTTCGGGTTGTAATGGATTTAATTATTTCAATCCAGATAGTATAAAAGATAATCAATACGTTCCACCTATAGTTATTACAGATTTTAAGATATTCAATCATTCAGTAAATCCGGGTGATTCTACTTTTTTGAAGCTTCCGATTTTCCTGACAAAGGAAATAAGGCTTACTTATAGAGAAGCAGTTATTTCATTTGATTTTGCATCCTTGCATTATGCTTTTCCTGAGAAGATTACCTATTATTATATGATGGAAGGCTTTGATGAAGATTGGATAAATGCAGGTAATAACCGAACAGCTAAATATACAAATCTCAAAGCTGGTGAATATCTTTTTAAAGTAAAGGCAACAAATTGTGATGGTGTTCTAAATGCAAAAGAAACAGCTATTAAAATTATTATATCTCCTCCTTTCTGGGAAACAATATGGTTTTATTCGCTTTTAGTAGTTGTTGTGATTCTTATATTTTATTCAATATTGAGAATAAGATTGTATAAACTTAAAAGAGACAAGCAAATACTGGAAGCAAAAGTTGTTGAAAGAACAGCAGAAATAAACAAACAAAAAGAAGAGATATTAGAGAAAAACAAAGAATTACTTCAACAAAAAGAGGAAATACTTACGCAGCGAGATGAAATTGAAATACAGCGAAATGATATAGAGCATAAAAATAAGAACATCACTGCAAGTATAACCTATGCAGAGCGAATTCAGCAAGCAATTCTTCCTGATGAAGGTATTGTATCGCAATTATTACCTGAGTCTTTTATTTTTTATAAACCCAAGGATATAGTAAGTGGCGATTTTTACTGGATTTCAGATAATAATGATAATACTGATCAGATAATTTATATTGCAGCAGTTGATTGTACCGGACATGGAGTGCCAGGAGCACTTATGAGTATTATGGGACATAGTATTCTTAAGCAAGCAATAAATGAACAGAAATTAAAACAACCTGCTGAGATAATACAGTTTATAAGCAAGGAAATAAATATTCTATTAAGACAAAAGGACAAGAACAAGGCAGTTAAAGATGGAATGGATATTGCTCTTTTGGCATTTCATAAAGATAAGATGATGCTTGAATATGCTGGTGTTCACAATCCTTTGTATGTGATTAGTAAAAATGAGCTGTCTCATTATAAAGCTGATACCTTTCCTATAGGTGAAATTTTTACATCTAAAATTAAAACATATACCAATACTCAGATAAAAATTAGCAAAGGTGATACTTTATATATTTTTTCAGATGGATTTGTTGACCAATATGGAGGAAAAGATAGAAAAAAGTATATGAGCAAGCGATTTAAAGAATTTTTAATATCTTTACAAGCTTTGAGTTTGTTTGAACAAAAGCAGCGAATTGAAGAGGAATTTTATTCATGGAAGGGTGATTATGACCAGATTGATGATGTGTTAATTATTGGAGTTAGAATTTAATTAAATGTTACATAATGGGTATAGAAATTAGAGAAGTAAGTTGTAAAAGAGAATTAAGAAAGTTCATTCATTTTCCAGCAAAAATTCATAAAAATCATCCCAATTGGGTTCCTCCAATGTATGCTGATGAATGGATATATTACAATCCTAAAAAAAACAAATCCTTTTCATATAGCGATACATCTCTTATATTGGCATATAAAGATGGCGAAATTGTTGGAAGGTTATTTTGCATCATTAACCATAGATACAACGAAAGTCATAATGAAAAGCATGGACGATTTACCAATCTTGAATGTTATGATGATCAGGAAGTAGCTCATGCTCTACTTACTTATGCAGAAAACTGGGCAAGAGCTAAAGGTATGGATAAGATAGTTGGTTGTTTGGGTTTTTCTGATAAGGATCCGCAAGGTGTAATGGTTGAAGGGTTTGATGCTCCTCTCGTTATTGCTACCAATGGAAATTTGCATTATATCCCTAAGTTGATAGAAAATGAAGGTTATGTAAAAGAAATTGATTCGGTTGTTTATCAGATTATAATTCCTGATACTGTGCCAGAGTTTTATATGAAAGTATTTGAAAGGGCAATGTTAAATAAAGACATTGTTTTGCTCGAATTTACCAAGAGAAGCGATTTGAAGCCATTGATTCGTCCTATATTTAATTTGATAAATGAAGCTTATGCCAGCATTTATGCTTTTGCCCCATTTGAAGAAAAAGAAATGGACGATTTTGCTAATCGTTTCCTTTTTTTGATAGACCCTGCTTTTGTAAAGGTGGTCACCAATAAAGAAGGCAAAATATTGGCTTTTATTATTGGAATGCCAGACATCACCGAAGGGATCAGAAAATCGAAAGGCTACTTATTTCCTTTTGGTTTGTTGCAAATTATGCGTTCTTCCAAAAAAACCAAAATGCTGACACTTTTGTTAGGTGCGATACAAGATAATTACAGGAACTCTGGCCTGGATACAATCATGGGAATTAAAATGCTTGATTCTTGTCGTAAGGCTGGTATTAAATTTATAGATAGTCATTTGATTCTTGAAACAAATGCCAAGATGCGTGCTGAAATAGAAAAAATGGGTGGTAAAGTATATAAACGTTATAGGGTGTTTCAGAAAAAGCTTGAGAAAAGTTCTTATCTCTGCCTGTAATAAACTAAAAGGGCTTCTAAAAATTAGATTTTTTGAGGCGGACAAAATTTTAAAACCGGAGTTTACGTTAGTAAATAAGAAATAGCGAAGCGTATTCATTAACTCATTTAAAATAAAAACAATTTGTTAATAATTTTAAAATTGAAGTTCAACGAAGAAAAAGCAATTTTTAGAAGTCCTGTTAAAACTTAAAACCTTTTTTAGTAACCTGATCCCTGTATTTAAGGGAAGGGGAGGGGATAAATGCACCAATTCCCAATTTGTCCCACTTCTTATCAATACTTTCAATGGTGGCATCATCCATTACAACAATATTTGGCCAGTCGCGTTTGAAGTTGTCAAATTCCAATGTTTTGCCTGTTGCATCGAAACCTACTTTGGTATTATTTTCTGAATTTACAAAATAAGTATCTCTTTTGGGGTCTATATTGTTGGCAAAACGCCATACCATATCCTGAATATCGCTTAAATCAACTTCGGAATCAAAATAAAAAACACATCTGATGCTGTTGAAAGATTCTTCATTCATTAGTTGGCTGTGCAATTCTTTGACCTGATGCTGCCTGTTCTTTTCAATAGATATAAATACCGCAGGTATGTTGCCGGAAAGTAAAGTATGGTTTATTGCTTTAATTTCGGGATATTTTTGTTTAATTGCTTCTATTTTATCTTTAAATCCTATTGCAATAACATTCTTTTCAACAATACTATTTTTTTCTTCGGGGAATTTTACTGTAGCATCAATGCCCATTTTGCTGCCATACGCAAAATTTGTACTTGCATGATCAAGCACATCCATCGGCCCTGCGAAGAAATGAATATCTGAACTTAAATCCACCTGTTTTACCATTTGTTCTACAAGTGCTTTGTAATTATGAATATCGGTTGTCTGGTCAACAATGATCAGTATTTTGTTGAACATCATTTGTCCGGCTCCCCACAATGCATTCATTACTTTCAGCGCCTGACCTGCATAGGTCTTATTTATTTTTGCAATAACAATATTATGAAAAACACCTTCCACCGGCATGTCCATATCTGTTATTTCGGGGCATAATGTCATTTTTATAGGTGCAAGGAATATGCGTTCGGTTGCTTTCCCTATCCATGCATCTTCCTGTGGAGGAATGCCAACTATGGTAGCAGGATAAACAGCGTGTTCTTTGTGGGTGATACAGGTAATATGAAATCTCGGATACCAATCGGGCAGAGAATAATAACCAGTATGGTCGCCAAAAGGTCCTTCCCAAATCAATTCTTCTTTTGGGTCAACATAACCTTCAATTACAAAGTCGGCATCGGAGGGGACTTCAATATCTTGTGTAATGCACTTTACCAATTCCACTTTCTTTTTTCTAAGGAAACCTGCCAGCATGTATTCGTCAATATTTTCTGGTAAAGGGGCAGTGGCTGCGTAAGTATAAACCGGATCGCCACCCAATACCACAGCAATAGGCATTACTTTTCCTGCTTTTTTATATTCCTGATAATGTTTGGCTCCTCCTTTGTGCAGGTGCCAATGCATTCCACATATGTTGTTCTCAAATACCTGCATGCGATACATGCCCACATTTCTTATTCCCGTGTTGGGATCTTTGGTGTGTACCAATGGCAGGGTGATAAACTTTCCTCCATCGAAAGGCCAGCATTGCAATATGGGTAATGTTTCTATATCGGGTTCTCTTAAAATAACTTCCTGGCAAACCGCACTGATATTTGTTTGCTTTGGCATCCACGACGACATCTGGCTCAGTTTGGGAAGCATTTTTAGTTTGTCAAGCAAATTGTTTTTTGGGGAGGAAAATTCTTTCAGGAGCTTTTCTATTTCCAGAGCAATATCATCAAGATCTTTTACTCCAAGGGCAAGGCAGATCCTTTTGTAAGAACCCATGGCATTTATCAGCAAAGGAAAAGGTTTGCCTGTGTTTTCAAACAAAAGTGCTTTTCCATTATGTTTACTAATCCTGTCTGTTATTTCTGCAATTTCAAGAATGGGAGAAACATATTCCTTTATCCTTATCAGTTCTCCGGCTGATTCGAGCTTTTCTATAAAATGTTGCAGACTTTTATAAGACATTGTTATTTACGATTTTGGATTTACGATTACATTGACTACAAATTTTGGATTTGTGGTTTTTTTTTGGAGCACAGAGTTTCACAAAGTTTGGGCACAGCGTTACACAGAGAGATTTTTGATTTACGATTTCAAATTGTAATTTATGATACTATAAAAGTAATCATTTATACATTGCAGACTTCATCGATTTTGCCAAAATTTTATCAGCAAGTCGTGGTAATATTTTATTGGTGAATGCGTTCATCTTGCCCAGAAAAGATATTACGGTTTTAAATTGTCTTCTTTTGATGTTCTTGAATATAACCTGAGCTACTTCGGTGGTGGTTTGTGCTTTTTTAGTGCTGCGGTCTTCTATAGGGATCAGTTTGCCATCTGCATCCATGGTTTTTTTGTCTGCTTCGTTTTGGGTGAAGCCCACATGTACAATGCCGACATGAATTCCTGTTCCGCTCAGTTCTACTTTGAGCGATTCGGCAATGGCAGTTATTGCCATTTTGGCAGAACAGTAAACGGAAATACTCGGCAAGCCACGAATGGCTGCAACGCTTGAAATGAATACAATGCTTCCTTTCGATGATTTAATATGTGGCAATGCAAACTTAGTAGGATAAACCGCTCCTAATATATTGGTATCGTAAACTTTTTCGAAAACACTGATGTCGAGGGTCTCGAAATTGCCCCGCATGGAAATGCCAGCGTTGTTGATAAGTATATCGAGCTTACCGAAAGTTGCTATGGTGGTATTGATCAGTTTTTCGCAGTCGTGAGGGGTGGTAACATCTCCTTTAACAGCAATAACTTCATAGCCTTTGGCAATCATTTCTGATTTGATCTTTTCCAGCTTTGCTTCATCTCTTCCATTTAACACTATTTTAACACCATGCGCTGCCAGCTTATAAGCGGTTGCTTTGCCGATACCCATGCTGGAGCCGGTGATGATGGCAACTTTACCTGCAAAATTATTTGTTTTCAAATGATTGTATTTTAAATTAATATTTTCATGTTGTTTTTTTTACCACAAAGATCACAAAGGTTAAAAAAAATAATAATTCACGAAATTATCAATAATTATTGAATCAGTTAATGAAGGAAGGAATAAAGATGATTATTGTTATAATTATTGTTTTATGTTACCATAATGCCGCCTCTACGAGGCTGGGATTGGACTGTTGTTTGTTATGCTACCATAATGTCGCCTCTACGAGGCTGGTATTGGTTTGTTGTTTGTTATACTGCGATAATATCCCTTCTACGAGGTTGGTATTGGTTTGATGTTTGCTATGCTGAAAAAGCACCATAGGTGCGGAATTATGGTAGAAAGTAAGATCAACGTCAATTTAAAAGCCTCGTAGAGGCGATATTATTGATAACGAATTCATTCATAAAAATCAAAAATATATTGTTCATCAAAACTAATTTCAAATGATTTCAGTAAGTTCAAATACTCCTCACGAAATGTTTTTTGATGATGATGTTCTTCTTGTTTGATGATATATTGTATCACATTGTCACGATGCGATCGGGAATATGCAAACCCACCATAGCCTTCCTGCCATGAGAATTTTCCTGCGACAAATCGGTTTTCATTAATCCATTTAGAGGAATTGGCTTTTACAATTCTTACAATATCTGATAGCGTTTTATTAGGAGTCATTTCAAAAAACAGGTGGACATGGTCTTTGTATCCATTTACTGCTAAGGGAAATTGATCAATGTTGGTTAAAATTCCAGAGACATATTTGAATAATTCAGGTTGTATTTTGGCAGGTAATATGTTTTCTCGTCCTTTAACTGCAAAGACAACATGTGTGCTAAGTTGTGTGTATGTGTTTGCCATAAATTGTATTAAATAATGTCGCCTCTACGAGGCTGCTATTGGTTTATTATTTGTTATGCTACCATAATGCCGCCTCTACGAGGCTGGTATTGGGCTGTTGTTTATCATGCTACCATAATGTTGCCTCTACGAGGCTGGATATTGGATTGTTTTTTTTTGCTTCCCTTCATGGTTTTTACTCATTTAACAATCTAGCAATTTAACTATTTAGCAAAACAACAAAAAAACAATTGAAAATCAAGTTATTTGTATCTTATTTCCTTCTTACTATTTTGGTTTCCGGATTGAAATACAGGGCTACGTAATCGTTTGATAATGCCAGAAATGCATGTACCACAAATCCTACCCAGAAAGTTCCAGTCATTAGGGTGATGATACAAATAAGTATTCCGAAAGGAATGGCACCTATGGTTTCGGCAGCTCCTTTTGGGATGTGTGTGCATGAATATATAGCGGTATTAACAGCTATTGCATTCCATACGCCTAAAGTGGGAACGCAAAGGAAAAGTAATATTCCCCTAAACAGGAATTCGTATGCAAACAAATAGGCCACCCAGGTAAATCCGTTTAATAATATCAGCTTGGTATCCCATACTTTGGTTCTTATTTGTGGATAATATGCCAGCGTTTGTGGACGACGTGCTGCGAAAAAATTCATCGGTATCACTATTGCTCCCAATCCCAGTATCCAATACAAAGATTGAAGCATATTGGTGAACTTCATTCCGTAAAATCCCAAAGAGTAGGGGAAAAGCGACAAAACCACAATGGTAGGGATGATGCCCAAAAACAGGAAGCCTGTATATTTCTGAAACAACACCCAATAGATCATTGTTTTTTCTTCACCATACTTTTTTCCCATTGCAGCTCGCAGCTTCTTCGATTCGGCAAGAAACCAATAAGTAATAAAACCAATTACAGTACATGCTATTGCAACAATAGGTTCCAAACTTTCACTTTTCCATTCAAAACTATATTCCATATTTTATCCTTTTAAGTATATTGTATTTAATATTTAAACCCTATTTTCCAACTTCCAACTTCGGTCTTCCGACTTCAGGCTTCCGACTTTTTAATATATCCATTTTCAATAAACCAGTCATAGGCTTCTTTTACTGCAAATTCAATGGAAGTTTGGGGCAATCCCAACTCTTTTACCGCTTTTTCAACAGAAAAGTAATGGCCATCGCAGGCGATTTTTGCCATGTTGTAACTTACTGTTGGTGTTGTTCCAAAAGTCTTTGCAATGGCAGTGCTCAAAGCACCATATGTTTTTGCCAGAAATGCGGGTAATTTTATCTTTGGGGGTTTCACACCCACTGTATTTGCCATTAGTGTGAAGGCTTCTTTGTAATTCATATTTTTGTTGCCAAGTATATAGCATTCGCCAATTCGGCCTTTGTCGATGGCATTAACAATGGCAGTTGCAACATCGTTCACATATACATAATTTTTTCCACCGGGCGAATAACCGGGTACTTTTTTGTTGTATATGGCAAGTATCATTGCTCCCGAACCGGGTTTGCTGTCATAAGCACCAAGCATAAATGTCGGATTGAGAATAAGGGCAGGCAGATTTTCTTCTTTCACTGCTTTAAGCACCAGTTGTTGTGCTTCGTATTTCGAATCCATATAGTCTAACCCATAGATGGTAGATCTGTAGGGAATGGTTTCGTTTCCGGGATTTTCCTTAGGTCCAAAACCAAAGGAATTGGCTGTGCCAACGTAGATAAGTCTTTTTACTTTTTGGGTAAGGGCAGCTTTCACTACATTGCTGGTGCCTTCAATATTTACTTTTTTTACTATTTCGGAACGTGAAGGCCAAATGCTGGTGTTTGCAGCCATGTGTATGGCTATGTCGCATGTTGCCATCGATTTGTTGAGGTCTTCTATGTTGAGTATGTCTCCAAAATGTTTTTCGATAGGGAGGCCATCGAGGGTGTTGGTGCTTTTATCGGGTTGCAGAAAAACAGCAACTTCGTGTTTGTCGGCAAGCAGTTTTCTTACCAGATTGCTACCCAATAAACCGTCTGCACCGGTAACAAATATCTTCATTTTTTCGCTTTTTACAAAAGACTGCAAACCTACATAATTTTTAGAAAATACAAAATTTATTTATTGAAATGTGTTCTGTTTTCTACGAATTGATGGAGTGTTGATTTAAAAGTCAGAAGACCAAAGTTGGAAAAAGGGGTTAACAAGTTGACGAGTTAACAAGTTGACAGGTAAACGAGTTGACAACTTGATATGTGAAAAATGAAAAGGAAGATTTAAAGAAAAAAAGCTTAAACACAAAGGATTAAAAAAAGGAAAAAGTATAAAGATAAAAGTCAATAGGAAAAGGTGAATGCAAAAAGGTGAATGGGAAAAGTGAAGAGGGTAGGGGGAAAGGGATATATGTAAGAGTGATAGATATTGTTGCATTTTTTGCAAATGGGTTTTTGAAGTTGTGTTTTTGGGTGTTTTTATTAATGGGCAGGATAGGGGTATATTTTGATTGTAAGGCTTATAAACATTAGGAAAAATATTTTTAATGTGTGTAAATGGAAGTTGGCAGAATAATGCAGCAAGTGGTACGGGAAATATACCCCCCTCCGAAGGGGGTGTTTTTCTTGTAAACAGGGGGGGT
>DYDE01000085.1 GCA_020718065.1 Marinifilum sp.
GAATTATTCTAAAGAGTATAATTTCCCTTTTCAATTATCTAATGCGTAATCTGGGTTAAATAAGGAGTACATATACTTAATTTTAACTTTTAAAAATATCTAGTATAAACACCTAAAAAAAATAAAACTCATTATATAATTAAAAACATTTAAATAAGATAGGAGCTTAAAATGCTTAAAAAAATTAAAATAATATCGAAACTTAAGATAGGTTTTGGTATTCTGATATTATTAACACTTGTTGTTGGATTTGTTAGTTGGAATTCACTAAGAAAAGTTTCGATAATGAATGAAAACACAAAAAGTGTAACAGACATCCAATCATTATTTGGTGGAATAAGAATTCAGGGCAGACTTTATATTGAAAAAAATGATAATAAATACATACAAAAAGTATGGGAAGGACTTCAAAACATATTAAAAATTGCAAATACAGAAAAGGATAAATTGCATGGTGAAGATAAAGAAAGAATGAATCAAATCATTTCAGGTTTTACAAATTATGAAAATAATTCTAAAACATATTCGGTTTTGATGAATCAATTAAAGAGTTTAAAGGAAACAGATGTTTCATATAGTGATCTTAACAAACAATTAAGTGAAACTGAAACACAATGGACTTTGGCAGGTACTACAATTCTTAAACTTTGTGATGAAGCTAGCTCTTCCATACAACAACAATCAACATCACTTATTAATAGAAGAAACATTATGATTTACATATTTGTTTTTTTTGCAATACTAATAGGAGCTACTGTTACTGCCTTTGTTATAAAAGGAATTAATGACATTAATAAAAATTTAATTTTTGAAACTAAAAGAATGGCAGATGCTGCTATTGGTGGAAATATTGAAATAAGAGGAAATGCTAAAGAAATTAATTTCGAATTTCAGGAAATTATAGTTGGGTTTAACAATACTTTAGATGCAATTACCACTCCACTAGGAACTCTGGTAATTGATATAAATAACTTAACCCAACAAATCAACGAAGGCAATCTTGCTTCAAGAATAGATATCAACAAACATCAATTTGCAGATTTTGGCAAATTAGTAGAAGGTATTAACAATACTCTTGATGCAGTAATTAAGCCATTGAATATGGCAGCTGAATATGTAGAAAGAATTTCTAAAGGAGATATGCCACCAGTAATAACAACTAAATATAATGGAGAAATAGATACAATTAAAAATAATTTGAATTTACTTATCACTTCCCTTAACGATATTATACAAAAGTCAAAACTTGTAGCTGCAGGAGATCTGACGGTTGAGCTTAAAAAACGTTCGGATGAAGATGAATTGATGCAAACATTGATTGACATGATTAAATCTATAGGGGATGTTGTTGTACAGGTTCAGCTTGCATCAGATAATATTGCTGCAGCCAGTGAGGAAATAAGTGCAAGTGCGCAACAAATATCACAAGGCGCAACAGAGCATGCCTCTTCAGCTGAAGAAGTTTCTTCATCAATGGAAGAAATGGCTTCCAATATACAACAATGCACAGAAAATGCTAATATGACCGAAGTAATATCAACTAAAGCAGCTGAAGATATTATAGAGAGTTTCCAGCATGTCAATCAGACAGTTGAATCAATGAAAAAAATTGCTGATAAAGTAACAATTATTGGCGATATTGCTTTTCAAACGAATATTCTAGCTTTAAATGCAGCAGTGGAAGCTGCAAGAGCAGGTGAACATGGAAGAGGATTTGCTGTAGTTGCTGCAGAAGTTAGAAAATTGGCAGAACGTAGCCATATTGCTGCTGGTGAAATAAATGTGCTTTCAAAAACCAGTGTTGAAATTGCTGAAAAATCAGGTAAGCTTTTAACATCAATAGTTCCTGATATACAAAAAACTGCAAAATTGGTACAAGAAATTTCGACAGCAACTTCCCATCAAAGTGCCGGAGCAGGACAAGTTAATAATGCTGTTAGTCAATTTAATATAGTTACACAGCAAAATGCCTCATCTGCAGAAGAAATGGCTTCAAGTACAGAAGAGTTGTCGAGTCAAGCTTATCAGTTAAAAGATATGATTTCATTTTTTAAGATTAATAAAGAAGCATCTAATTTTCATAAAAATATTACAAGAAAAAACAATAATCAAATTTCTTCTGAAGAATTTAGTGAAAACTCTTTAAAATCTATTATAAACAAATCGAAGAATGGCAAAAATGGGAAAAATATAAAAAAGGGTTTTGCTATCAATATGAATGAAGAAGTTAAAGAAAGTGAATATGTTAGCTATTAATGTAATTATATAACTAAAACTGAAAAGTATGAATTATTTAGAAAATGCTTTCGATGAAAAAATAATGACGGAATTGGACCGTAAGGTTTTTTATCATTATGCAAAAAACGAAACTGAAGAAGCAATTATTGATGAAATACGCAAAAATTATCCGATTCGGATTACACCTTATTTGGAAAAACTTATTTTAAAATATGAAGGTGTTAGAAAACAATTTATTCCTACTACTGAAGAAGCAGATACACATGGCTCAGCAACTCCTTTTGAAGAAGGGAAAAAAGCTTCAAAAAATTATGGTTTGGAAAGATTATATAAAGACAGGGTTTTAATTACCCCTCATTTCGATTGCCCTGCATATTGCCGTTTCTGTTACAAGAAAAGCAGGGTTATGAAGAACAAAAGAAGTATGACCTACGAAGAAATAGACAATGCTGTTGAAGAAGTGAGTAAAATGCATGATATAAGAGGTGCTTTAATTACTGGAGGAGATCCTTTTATGGATAAAAACAAATTGTTTTATTTACTCGATCTGCTAATTAAACTTGATAATATTGCAGAAATCAGAGTTGGAACAAGAATGCTTTTAAATAGTCCACATTTTTTTACAGATGAAATATGCAATAGATTGGCAAGTTATATTCGTCCTAATTTCAAAGATCCAAAGAAAAGCAAATATTTGGCAATTAATGTTCATTTTAATCATCCAGATGAGTTACAACCAGAAGTATTACAAGCATGCCATAAATTAAGTTCTCGTGGTATAACTCTTCGCGATCAAACTGTTTTGCTTAAAGGTATTAATGATGATATTGAAACTATGACTACTTTGTTTCAATTACTGCTTAGAAATAACATTATAGTTTATTATATGAATCATTGTATGCCTGTTGAAAGTAGTGATCATCTAAGAACATCAGTGCAAAAAGGAATAGATATATATAAACATCTTTGCACCCAGTCTTCTTGTTCAATTCCTAATTATGTTTATGCACCTTCTGGAGGAAAAGTCCATGTTGGACCAGATACTGAATTAGAATATGAAAATATTAATGGTCTCAAACAAATTAAAGTTAAATTGCTTTATAGAGCTGAAGATTTTCGAAATATAGCTAAAAAAGATTTGCCTCCAATGCATCGCGAAACATACGATGGTTATATTGAAGGATACTATATAGATGGCAAAGATTAATTTAAAAAACCTAAATATTCAAATTATTTAACCGAAGCAATTAGATTTTTACTTATAAATAAAACAATGGCAGAAAAATTAAAATTCTATATTGCTTTGCAAGGTTGTTTTCAGCCTGATGAATACATCAGGTATGGAAAACTTATTGAGGATTTAGGGTTTGATAGAATATATGTTTATGATGATTTGATGTTTTATCCTTCGTATCCTATACTTAACTTAATTGCAGAACATACAAGCAAAATTGAACTTGGACCTTGTGTAGTTAATGGATTTTACAGACATCCTGCAATTATTGCTTCTAATGCAGCATTTTTAGATGCTGTTTCATGTGGCAGATCTGTTTTAGGACTCGGAAGAGGTGCTTTTTTTGATTTTCTCAATATGAATAATGACGAAAAGTTTACCCGTAAAGGATTTAAAGAGTCTTTAATGCTAATAAAACATTTATTCCAATTTGATAAAGAGAATTCTTTTAAAGGAAATATTCATAATGTTACAAAAAAAGCAGTATTAAGGGTATCGCCACCAAAAAATCCTTATTTTATTACAGCTACCTGGAATAAAAAAATGGCGTATCTGGCCGGGAAATATGCAAATGAGCTACAATTAGCTGAAGTTTTTACAAACACTTATTTTGAAGAACTATACAAGTCATTCAGAAAAGGAAGTATGAATAATGGCGAATTTAAAAAACCAACAATTTCTATTGGAGGAATGACCTGTGTTTCGGATGATAAGGAAAAAGCTATGGAAGTTGCCAGAAATACAGTTGCTATATATATTCCTTATTTGAAAACCATTTTAAAGAATCATCATATTGATTTAAATTCCGAAGAAATAAGAAAAATAGACCATTATTCAAAAAAAGGAAATTATAAAAAGGCTGCAAAATATATTTCAGATGAAATAGTAAATATGCTTTCTCTAACAGGTAATCCAGAACAACTTGCCATAAAGATAAAAAACATTGGACAAGGTTTTGGTGTCAGAGGAATTATGTTTTCACCACCTTATGGAACATATGACACAGTTGAGAAAAATATTGAAAATATTGCAAATAAATTAATTCCATTATTAAAATAAAAAAGTTTATTAACCTTTAAATTTAATTAATTATGATTACAACAGAAGTATCAAGGGCATATTTTGACCCTGCAACAAATGCCGCAATGGGTGTTTTTATTGGTTTTTTATCTCCTGATGAATTTAAAGTAATAGCAAATGATTTGCTTGTTATTTTAGAAACTAAAAAAGTAAAAAAACAAATAAATGATGTCAAACAGATGAAAGTGCTTAAACAAGAAGTACAAATATGGCTAAATGATGTCTGGTTTCCAAAAGCACAAAAAAACGGATTGAAATACTTTGCTTTTGTAGTTCCTGATGATATTTTCGGAAAAATGAGCATGGAAGGTGCTAATAAAAGCGCACCTAATAAATTCGATATTGAAATTCAATATTTTAGTGAAATAATAGAAGCTAAAAAATGGCTAAACACGAAAAGGTAAAATAAACCATTTTTATTTTTCTATTGAATAAAACCTCAAATGGTCATTTTTTTTGATTGTTTGGGGTTTTGTTATTTTTTTGCTAAAACGTTATACGTTTTCCAAATAAGATTAAGTTTATTCTTTTTGAATTCATAAAAATTCAATAGTTTTTGTATAATTCTTAAATTATATGTATGTTTGAAAGTAAAATTAAGTATATATTTTTTTCTGTAAACGATGAGCAAATTATTTAAAACTAAAACGATTAGAAGAAATAAAGGTTTTTCTTTTTATACATTGGTAATTATATTTATTGGAACCATAGTTTTTTATCTAACAGCTTGTGATAAAGATGACCCAAACAAAACAGCAGCTTTAGCATCTCTGACTACCTATGAAGTTACAGACATTACACAAATAAGTGCAAAGTCTGGTGGTTACATTACTGATGATGGAGGAAGTGCTGTAACTGCCCGTGGTATTTGTTGGAGTGCAGGACAAAATCCATCTGTTACTAATAATAAAACAATGGATGGTGAAGGTACAGGTATTTATAAAAGTGATATAATAAGTTTACTCCCAAATACTAAGTACTATGTGAGGGCTTATGCGATTAATAGTTCCGGGACAGCATATGGAAATCAGGTTACTTTTACAACTCCATTAAATTATGTTAATTTGATCCAACAAAGATTAGATGGAGGTGAAACACCAAAACAAATATTCGATAGTGGTTTACCTTTGGATTCCCTTTATGGAAAGACCTATCAAGGTGGTTTAATTTTTTATCTTAACACTTCAACTGGTAATGGTCTTGTTGTAGCAGCTGTAAATAATAATTATTATAATCAATGGGGGTGTTATGGTACGGCTATTAATGGGGCTGATGGAACAGCTATTGGTACAGGAGAGCAAAACACCATTGATATTGATGCAGGATGTACAACTCCTTTAATAGCAGCTGATAAATGCGCTAATTTAAATTTAAACACTTATACAGACTGGTTTTTACCATCAAAAGATGAATTGGATGCTATTTATACCAAACTTGCTTTAAAAGGGTATGGAGGATTTGCTCAATCCGTATATTGGTGCTCTTCTGAAGCTTCAAATAATAGTGCATGGGAACAAAATTTTTCTAATGGGATACAAGTTACTGCTGATAAGTCTAATCAATTTCTTTTTAGACCAGTACGTGAATTTTAGAAAGTAAAAAATTGAACTGTATAAAATAAATAAAAGCCACAGATTTATAGATAAATATTAATCTGTGGCTTATTTTTTATTTAAAAAGCATTATATTAATTCGGTATTTTAACCAATTTGTATTGGTATTGCTTTTCATTTACTTTATCGGTAATAATAATATGATACGAAGCAGGTTTAAGGTCTGAAATATCTACTTTTATGCTACCATTCATTATGAAATTGCGAATTAAAGAACCGTTCTGATTGAATATATTTACTTGAAACTGTTGCAAAGGCTGATCGCTTATTATATTTATATATTGCGAGGCAGGATTTGGGAAAAGATTAAAAATAACAGGAATCTCGATATTTGATGAATTCAGATTTACAGATCTTGTTTCAGAATATTCAAAGCTTCCATTAAAATCGATTTGTTTCAGTCGGTAATAAACAACAGTGTTGCTGTTTTTAATATTTTGTGTCAATAAATCATTGAAAACATATTGCAATAAATTGTTAGAGTTACCAGCTCCTTCAATAAACCCTATTTTATTCCAAGTATTTAAGTCCAGACTTTTTTCTATATCAAATCCATAATTATTAGTTTCAGTTGCTGTTATCCATTTTAAATCAGCATAATCATTATTTTTCTTTACAGAAAAACACAATAATTCAATTGGTAACAAAGAGCTATTTCCTGATAACGCCCAGGGAGAAAAGCTGGTAACATTTGGAACTGTTGCAGAAGTTGCTGTATTGCTTTGGCCTGCTAAAGGAGTTTCCCAGCCACTATTCCATCTTTGTGCCATAAGATTGCTAATTCCTGAAGCCTCAGATGCAGTTACATTAAATGTTAAAGTAGCAGTTCCGCTTGGTCCGTCTTTATCTATTTGCCAAAACCGGTCAGCAGTGTTTGCACTATTGTCGTTGCCATATATGTCATTAACATTGGTTACTAATACAGGAGTTGTCGGATATGGAGTATTATTCACCGCAGTTGGGTATGTAGAAACAGTTACATTTCCTATAGTTCCTGATGTTAAATTTAAAACAAATGGTATATAAGTACCAGATACAGTTCCAAATGGAAATGTGTGTGAACCAGTATTATTAGCAATATTCCATTTTAATTTGCTGGAGTTATCTGTTTTTTCACTAACAATATAACCACTTGTGCGTGTAATTGCTGAAGTAGAGTTATTATTAATAGTAAGTATATTTGAGTTTAAATCTAATGGACCGGATGTTAAAGTTAGCGTATTGCTGATTATTGCTGATTGTTGTAAGGTTACTCCTGTTGAATTATTAATTACTACATCGTAAAAAGTAGTTATAGAAGTACCAGAAATTTTTTGGTTTATAGTTCCATCAAATGTAACCACTTGGCCTCCATTATTGAATGTGCCATTGTTAGAAATATTTCCATAAAATGATATTGAAACACCAGGATGTAATTGAAGGTTGCCAGAATTTGTAATCTGATCCTGTGCATTTGTTATGAAACAAATGAATATATATGTAAGAATGAATAATATCTTTTTCATAATTTTTGCCCTTTCTTTTTTTTCTTTAATCTTTTTATTACAAAATATTTATTTTGCATTTACAAACCATTGTACATCCTGGAAAGTAACGACATCGCCACTGGTTGTGGCTTTAACAGCAATCTCCAAATAATCATTCTTAACAATATTTGGAACATAAATTACAGTAGAAAACTGGAAAGGTTGATTGGCAACTGTGATACGAAGGTCTGTTTCTCCATATCTAACAAGAGTGGATCCGTTTTTGCAAATAGCAATGGTGATTATGCGATTTGCATTGTTTACAGAAATATTTCCTGTTATTATAGCCCAAGCCCCACCACCATTATTAGGCAAATAGGTGATCTTATTGTCTTCCAGTTTCCATTTGCAAGTAGTGGAAGTAGCTCCATTTATAAAGTTAGCATGGTACCACAATAAATTGCTTGCTAAGGTTGTTGTCCAGACATTGTTATTCACATTTACTTTACAATTTGGATTTTTATCTTCCATGCCTGCATTGTTAATCAAAAAAGCATTGGCATCTCTTCCGTCGGAACGAGTGAAATCGAAACCACTTGTATATGAACCTTGATTATTCCATGCATTATTTGTTATAAACATAGAAACAAAAGATGTGAATGTGGCAGAAACATAATTAATACCAATATCACTACCTGAAGTTGTATTGTAAAAAGTACAATTTAAAATTGAAATAGTTTCGGCTACACCAGATAATAGGTTTATTCCTTTTGCACATTGTGTAAAATCGCATTCAGAAACTTTCATGGAGCCACCACTTGCAGCACCTGCTGCTATTTCAATTCCAACTCCTGTATGTTCATCAAAGTCAACTTCAAAAATCCACAGATCATTGTTATTTGTTGAAACAATTCCTTTATTAAAACCATTGAAATAAGAGTCTTTAACTTCATGATAAGTTCCACTACCTGTAAAACGTATTGCATCATTTCCTGCTGCGTTTGAAAAAGCATTAAAAATGAGTTTTTTAAAATAACATTCTGACTGACAAATAAACAAGGGTGTGCCTGATACTCCTGCAATTCCATCAATGCTTATTCCCCCAAAAGAAGGACCTTCAAAAGTTACAGGGTAAGGTAGGTTTATTGTTTGCGTAGCATCAATTTCGTTTGTTTCTGTGTTTAATCTGACAATCATTGGTTTAGTCATATGTAAATCCAAAAATTCAATTACTTCTGCAATTGTTGTAAAGCTTCCTGATTCGCTGACATCCAATATATTATCAGAACTTACTTCTTTTTCTTTAATGATCCAATTTCCTTCATTGGCAACAAAAGTCTTTGATTTCCATCTGGTAAGCGTAATAGTGTCATTCGCATCCATTGTCTTTGTAACCTCTGGGATTACTGTTATTAAATCTAAATATGAACCAACATTTTTAACTGTAATTGACAGTCCGTTGTCCGCACTGGTAACGGTAGGCAGGGTTAGTATTATGTTGTTACTGGCAAGTACAAATGTTTCTGTTTTTAGTAATGTTGCATTTGCAGATTTATTAACAGTAAATTTAGTATCGCTACTGCTTGTTAATTTTACCCATTTACTTCCATCCCAATTGTAAAAACCATCGGGTAAAGAACCACCAACACTGTAAACAAGCATTCCGGCTGGAACAGGGGCTGTTAACGGTGCGGGAAGACTGGCATCATTTAAAGCCATTCTGGGGGTTAAAAATCCTTTTGTTAGACTTTCAAGTTCTAATAAGGAGTTAGAATTAATGGTACTTGGATTGTCTCCAATCTTTACCTGTGCTCTTAACATATAGCTTGCTAATGTAAGCAAACATATACTGATTATGATTTTTGTTTTCATATACTGTTTTTTTATAAAATTACTCAAAACAATAGCTGAAAACTACAGTATTATTGCTGAATCGGATAGGTAGAATTGTTTTACGCAATAGTAGTATTACTTACAATTGTATGAAGATTTTCATTGAAATCCAATACTGGTATAGCTTATGAGATTTCAATGGAATTGATTCAGAATTAGAATCTTCTTAAACTTTATTGATAAGATTTCTAATAGTTAGGTATCAGTTATATTATACATATGTTGTTTATTTGAAATTTTAATTAAAATCTATACCATAAAAATATTTTTTATGTAAAGGCATAAAGTAAGTGTATATTTAAAAAAGTGTTTTTCACGTGAGGTTGCAAAGAAACAAGGTAGAAGTCTTTTCCAAAAGTATTTTTACATAAAGTTGAAAAGAAGAATAAAGATTGAAGTTAAAAGACATGCGACTATGCTTCATTGCAAGATTTTATTTTATTAAATATGACTCTTTTGAGTTGAGTCAGGTAATTAATAGTAATAGTGATTTTGTTTTAATTGTTTTAAAGTGTTTTCGAACTAAAGAAGACATCTTTTTATGATTAGATTTGAAAATTGAAAGATATGTTTTTTTAATGTTATAAGAATTTTTAAGAATCATATAGTGTAAGTTTAATATTCAGTAAAACTTGCTGTTGGTTGTTCTGTAACAGTTGGTTTGTTATCAAAAGAACAATTTAATATTATTGTATTTTCAGATTTAACTGGTATTTGGTTAATTCCTTTATTACATTGAACAAAATGACAATTAAAAATATAATATTTGCTCATATTATTTATGTCTGTTAATTCTATCCCAGCTCCCTTACAATCGGTAAATTCTGATTCGTTAACCCACAACTCCTGGCTGTTCTTTAATAGTATCGCTTTGTTAAATCCAGTGAAGTTGCATTTTGATACTTCATTAATTTTATCATTGTTTTCTAGAACTATAGCATCATTCCCAGTTGAATTGGATATGGCATTGAAAGTTATTTGTTTGAAACAACTTTCGGTTTTGCAATTAAACAAAGGATGACCTGATACTTTTGAAGTTGCATTTATGATCGTTCCATTAGAAGAATGCCCCTGAAAAGTAAGCAGATATGGAAAATCAATGATTAGTGTTTCATCAATTTCGTATATTCCAGAGTCGAGCATAACAATTGTTGGACCAAACATATTAATATTAAGGAACTCAATTAATTCTGTTAAAGATAGAAATGGATTGATTTCTTTATTGTCAGTTATAGGAGCAGAATTCTCATTATTTGGTGAAACCGAATTATTTGTAAACAAATTTGTATTATCTGAATAACCAGAATCAGGTTTTGTTTGTGCTACCAATGTGAATATTGCAATTCCCATCTGACAAATTATAAATATTATTATTTTTGTTTTCATCTGTGGTTTGATTTAACTATTTGTAATTACAAATTTACCTTTAGTTAACTTCCTAATACAACCGTATTATTTCTGAAAAAGCAGGGTATTTATACTTAAAAGGTCTGGGTTGCTTTAGTAAAACTTATATAATTCAGGTTGTTACTTTCTTACTTTTTAGCAAGAAAAGACGGAATTTACTTAAATACAGTAAAAGGATGTTTGAATTTTTTATTTGTAAATTAAAGGTTCCTTTTATTTATTACATTTAAACTACAAACTAAAGGTCATGGCTATAATTTTAAAAGACCTGACCTTTAAGTTGGGAGAAAAATAATTGAATAAAACAAATTCTTACGCCAAAATTCTTCCTGGCGAAATGCCGGAACAAATTCTTACGTCAATATGTTCTCCGGGAAATTAAATGTTAAGTAGCATAAATACAATCTTTTTTTATATTTTAGTGATTCGCTATATTTGCTTGCAATACTCTTGGATCATTGCTGATTATGCAAATAAACACTGCAAATTAAGAGCATTTTGAATCATAAAAACAAAGGATTTTATTAACAGATATTGAAATAATATTTAGAAATAGGATTAGGTAATAAAAACAAATCTTAAATTGTGTTAAAAATAATTATAAAGTGATTTTTAATAAATAAAATAATTGTATATATAATATAATGTATCAAATATTACAAATCTTGTATTTTCCGTATTTTCACTCAATACATCAAGTATAATTACACTGTTTTTTTGTTCTTTTTTGTAGCAATTTTGTATAAAGAAAAAAGATAAATAATTTAGGAGGATTCAGATCATGAAAACTACATTAAGAAATGACAGCAGTCGCCATTCAAACACAATTTGGAATGTTTTTATTATAATTACATTGATTATCATCATTGTATTTTGTTTTAATAAAATTTCATCAGCACAAGATGCAGTGCAATACGATCAAACTAATACTGTGCTTTCGAGTGACAATTCTAATGTAACCAGCCAGCTTTTTAATGGTTTTGAATCTATAGCAAAAGAAGGTAAGGTATATCTGAAATGGTACGTTAAAGATAAATACAATGGAAAAATATATTTTATAGAACGTTCTGGCGATGGGTTTTCTTATCAAACAGCAGGTGTCGTTAAATCAAATGCAGGAAAGTATGATGTTATAATTTTAAATTGTTATACAGATAATGAAGCTGTTGCCGGATACTCATATTACCGTATAGTTGCTTCTGATGAATTTGGAAGTAAAGAATATAGTGCAACAAATATGGTTTATAATGATGTTCCTAGTTTAAATACAAATACTGTTATTTATTCTTATTCTAATGAATCAGATCGCTCAAAATCTATTTTTGTAAATAACACCTTGGTAAATACCTCTAAATAATAAGTGGTTACGGTTAAATATTGATAGAATCAAATATCCTTAAATTCAAGTTTTAATATATTTAAAAATAATCAAATGTTGTTTGGTAAAGCATGAGAAGCTAAACCAAACGATATTTTTTTGTTATGTAATGTTAATATTGAAATTATTTACTTTTTGAAAAACATACTTTGTTCTTTTCTTATTTGTTGCTTTTAGCATATACTTGTTTATTTGTTTCTTGGAAACTTAGGTTTCTGGTGAGTTATAGAAAAGTGATTGGTGTAATTACTGTATCTATTAGTTGCTGACTATGCAATTTGATATTGGTATAATTACTATTAAGATTAGCGCCTTTACCTACAAAATTTCAGCATTAATCCTGTTTCAAAACAATAGCTTTCGCTATAATTTTGTATATATCAATTTGGATGATATATTTAAAATAAAGAAAAATGGAAACAACACACAACACCGGAAAAGCAAATACTTCAAATTTTAAATTTGTTGGTCTTTGTATTACAATGTTATTTGTTATAATAATAAGCATTATATTTTTCAGCACTAGTTTGAATGCGCAAAATCCTACCACAACCTGGAATGGACTGGTTAGTTCGGATTGGAATAATTCAGCAAACTGGACCAATGGTGTTCCAAATTCGACTGTTAGTGCAATTATTTTTATGCATTGTCCAAATTATCCTGTTATTAATTCAACAGCAAATTGTTTAAATATAGAAATACAAACAAGTTCTTACCTTACTATTGGTGATTATAAAACTTTGAATGTATATGGTAACTGGACAAATAATCATGTTTTAAATCCAGGAAAAGGAAAAGTTGTTTTTAAAGGAAATAATACTACTTTTAATGGTGTGGCAACTAATTTTTATAATATTACAATAGACAAAGTAAGCAGTATTGATGAATTGATCTTAAATGCAAATATCTCTGTTACAAATAATATTACTATGTTAAAAGGTGATGTAAATTTAAATAATGGTATTATTGATCTTGGCACCACTGGTAGTATAATGAACGAAAGTAACGATAACAAAATATATGATAATTATCTGACAGGAAACGGCAAGATAACTGTTAACAGAATAAATTTAACACCAACTACAGAGGAGTTTTTTGGAAATATTGGTATTACCATTACATCTGATCAAAACTTTGGGAATACAATAATAACCCGTAGTCATAAAAGACAAACAATTAACAATACAGGAGTTAGTGTTTACAGGTATTATGACATTAGCCCTGAAAAGAATTATGATCTTAATGCAGTATTGGTTTTTAATTTTTTTGATGAAGAAATTCCTGTTGGAGTGAATAAAGCAGATCTTTTGTTTTATGCATCAGAAGACAATGGGATTAATTGGGAAAATAACAAAGGAGCTATTATACCATCAACCAATACAATCAGTAAAAATGCAATTGAAAAATTTTCGAGATGGACTGCTTCTAATTACAGCGATATTCCAACAACAATTGCAGAAAACAATATAAGTAATGATGCTTTTTCTATTTACCCAAATCCTGCAGCTGATTTTGTTAGTATTAATAGTAACTCTCTTAACAAAAACTATATGGTGAAAATCATTAACAAAAATGGCACTATTGTTAAAAATATAAAAATCTTTGATAATGCTAAGATTGATATTAATGAACTTGCATCAGGAATGTATTGTTTCAATATTACTGATGTTGAATCAGGCGAACAGTTCAATCGTAAAATTGTAGTGAAATAGATTTATAAATTATCTGGTTTATTTTAAACCCCTTTCTTAATTGAAAGGGGTTTTTGTTTTTAATTGAACGGAGATTAGTCACTTTACTAAAAATAAAAATTATTGAAATGTTGAAGGATGTAGTTTGAAATTATAATCTTTTATATAACACTATACACAAATGTTTTATTTGTATTTATAGACATATATTCGCAATAGTAGGTATTTGCTGCAATTATATTAAAATACTACTTACAAAACTTCAGCATTTATGCTGTTTTATTTTTTTTTATATTTTGTACCTTTGAGTATAAATAAAAACATAGTTCTTTAAATTAATAATACGTAAAGTAAAATTCAGTTCAATTAAAAAAGCTAAAAGGTGATGTAGCTGTTTTTTTTCTTTAATTGAGAAAGCCGGTATCTGCCGGCTTTTTTTTGTTCATTTATTTCTTATTATTGATTATCATTATTGTCTGACTAAATTCTATAATGTTTTTACCACCAAGTCGCATAAAAGGTTTTTACAAAGGAGCACAAAGGACTTTATAATCAAACTTCCTCGACTTTATATTATTCAGAAAAGACTTTTATTTTATGTATAGTAATGAACCTATTTTGTTTTACTCCAACTATTGATTGGTTATAAATACTGATAATCTTTGTTATTTTCAGTATTTTTACGTAAAATTAAGTACATTTACTGATTGACTTAAAATGATTTAATATTATTTTTACCAGTAATTTAACAATTAAAAAAATGGAAAGAATAGTAATAATTGAGGACGAGCAAATACTGAGGGAAAATATAGCTACATTTCTCAATATGGAAGGGTACGATACTTTTGTTGCCGAAGATGGCGAAAAAGGTATTGAACTTGTTCAGGCTATGAAACCCGATCTGGTAATTTGCGATATTGCCATGCCTATTAAAGATGGATATGAAGTTTATTCAACTCTTAAAGAAGGTGTGGATACTGAATTTATTCCTTTTATATTTACCACTGCAAAAACCCAAAAGTGGGAAATACGCAAAGGAATGGAATTAGGTGCAGATGATTATCTGACCAAACCATTTTCTTTTGATGAACTTTTGAATTCTGTGAAAACAAGAATAGATAAGCAAAATAAAATTATTAAAAGTACAGAAGAGAATTACCAGCTTATGATCGAAAATTCGCTTACTGGTATTTTTATATTGCAGGAAGGAAGGTTTGTTTTTGCCAATGCGAAATTTCTTGAAATAACTGGTTACGGTCTTGATGAAATACTTGGTGAAAAGCTATGCGAGTTAATTAAAGATAGTCAATGTACATTAAATATAGATGCAAAAACAAGCTTAAATATCAGAAAAAAGATCAGTAAAGAGTTTGTTATAAACAACAAGAAAGGGGAGAAGATATTTGTTGAAGTTTATGGAGGTCCAATCAGATATAAAAACAACCTTTCATTTTTTGGTACTTTACTAGATATCACCGAAAGAAAAATGATGGATAAAACCATTAACGATAGTATGATATTGGCTGAAGCAGAAGAACGTAAACGTTTTGCTGCTGACCTGCACGATGGTTTGGGTCCTTTGCTTTTTAGCATAATGTTGCATGTAGATTTGATTAAAAAGAAAACGGAAGGCATTAAAGATATTAAAGAATTGACCAATAATCTTGATGAGTTGGTTGCAACTGCCATAAGATCATCTAAAGAAATAGCAAACAATCTCACCCCCAGTGTGCTTGATGATTTTGGGTTGACTACTGCCATAAAAAAACGAATTGATCATATATTATCTTTACAGGAAGTTGAAATAGAATTCAATTCTTCTCTGGGTACAGAAAGGCTTAATAAAATAATTGAAATTACATTTTACAGAATTATTTGTGAGTTAATTAATAATACCATTAAGCATGCCAATGCAAAAAACATTAAACTTAGCCTTACAATTGAAAAAAATATACTTTCAATGAACTATATGGACGATGGTGTTGGTTTTTCTGAAGTTGAACCTGACAATACCAAAATGGGCTTAAAAAATATTGAAGGACGAATTAAATCGATCAATGGGCATTCAGAAATAAACAGCAAAGCAGGAGAAGGAGTTCAGGTAAATATTTCAGTAGAATTAGATAAGGTATAAATATTATTAATAATTTTAGTTACAATTATATTTATAAAATAAAGAAAATAAAGAAAAAAACACTAAATTTATTCACCAAATAAATTAATTGAATATGGAAAAGATTAAAATTGCAATAGTTGATGATCATTTAATGGTTAGAACTGGCTTATCGCTCATTTTAAAAGACAATGCTAAATTAGATGTGATAGGAGAAGCTTCTGATGGTGACGATTTCTTGCATTTACTTAACAATCATTCGCCAGATGTAGTATTAATGGATATTAATATGCCCAAAATGAATGGAATAGATGCAACAAAAGAAGCTATGCAGAGAAGACCCGAATTGAGAATTATAGCACTTAGCATGCACGATGATGAAGAATATATAGAGAGCATGATGCAAGCTGGGGCAAAAGGTTTTATCTTAAAAAAAGTGGGAGCAGATGAGCTTTATAAGGCTATAGATGTGGTAATGACAGGGGAAACATATCTTTCGCAGGATGTGATGAAAGTGCTTACCAAAAAATTGTTTGCAAAATCGAAAGAAGGGGAGCAGATAACTATCAATCCGCGCGAAAAAGAAGTACTCGAACAATTGTGCAATGGACTTTCTACTCAGGAAATTGCCGATTTGTTATGCATCAGCCCAAGAACTGTGGAGAGTCATCGAGCGCATTTGTTAGAAAAAACAAACTCAAAAAACACCATTAGTTTGGTGCTGTATGCCCTCAAATATAAGCTTTTTTCATTTCCAAAGGAAGTTTAAAACAGCCTGACGTATTTAATGTAATTCAGAGAGATGCATTTCCTTTAGGATTAATAACATAAGCCTAGGGGCTCTATACTTGATGTCTATTGTACTTAACCTTAACTCTTTAGTTAAACTAAATTAACATTGTTATACACTACCTTAACCTTATGTTTATTGATGGTTCTCTTAAAACAATCTGCATACCAAGCCTTCATTTCATTTCTTTTCACTATACTTCTCGATAAGGAGAATTTTGGTTATCACTAAACATAAAGCAATACTTTACTTCACTTAAACCAGTAATCCCTTTTTTTATTTTAATGTGAAATGTTTTTTTAACCCTTGTATTTTAAAATATTTATATATTTTTGTGGCACTATTTTATATTAAAGTATTACTATGCAAAAGCGTTTTGGAGTATCATTGGAAGAAGACATTCTCAATGCTTTAGATGAGCTGGTGAAGAAGAATAAATTCCCTAACCGCTCTCAGGCTATTCGCAATCTTATTAAAGGAACTTTGGTTTCT
>DYDE01000013.1 GCA_020718065.1 Marinifilum sp.
CAGTATAAGAAACGCGTCCTGTTTCTTTGGTAACCCTGTCGAAAGTTTCTCCCATAAATCTCTTTATAGAAAAAATAGTTTTTTTAGAATTGGTGATTGCTTGTCTTTTTGCAGGATCTCCTACTTTTCTTTCACCATTTTCGACAAAAGCAACAATAGAAGGAGTGGTATTTCTTCCTTCGCTATTGGGGATAACAACTGGTTCGTTACCTTCCATAACAGCAACACAAGAGTTGGTAGTGCCTAAATCAATGCCTATAATTTTTCCCATTTTATTCTTTTTTTGTAATTTTAAAATACTTTAACAAATTGTCAATAGTCAATCTTTATGCCAATTGAATTATTATAACATTTATAGAAAAATTGACAGATTTATGAAAAATAAGTAATTTTTATCTTTCATTTGTATGACAAAAAGTCAGAGCTTCAAAATTTATCTGACAAAACCCAAATCTTTGGTTAACCTTCCATAATAGAGAGAATCAAGAGAAACAGGCGAAAGATTGTAACCTGCTTTTATATAATATCTGCTTGCAAAAATCCCTATGCCATTTTCAATATTTGTAAATTCGGGTTTTTCCTGAACAATTCCTGTAGAGGGTTTAACTGCTTGCATGTAAGTATAAAATTCATCATTTGCAGCATAGATTAATAAATCTATTTCTTCACCTGGTAAAATTTTTCTTATTACATTTGGATTGTTGGAAATTTTGCTATTAAGCATACTGTAAAACGATTCTCCTAAAAAGGAAATAGAAATTTCGGAATTAACATTATCAAATACTGATTCCCCAACATAATAATCAAGGAATTTTTTTGTAGTGATCAAGGTGTTTTTATCTTGTTCTGTATAGTGAAACCTAAAGTAAACCTGAAAATATCTTGAATTACCATTTTCATCAATTTTAAATTGAACGGATATAGATTCTTTACTTGTAAAATTAACTAAAGGATTTTGTGGATTACGATATGGTTTAATAATATATATGTTTTTTAAAAGTTCTGTGTGTGCAGTTATAACTTTCCCTGTAATTTTATTGGTTATTTTAAGTCTATATTCCTTAGAGGAATCTAATTTAGTATTCGATTTGTATAATAGTTGTTTAGGATAGTAAAATGTACCTGATTCTTTATCATAGATTGTTGTAGTATCAAAAATTATAGTTTTGTTTGCATACTGACCATTTTTCCATTCTTCAATTCGAACATCCAGATTGTTGAAATAAGTTGACGAGTCTGCGACTTGAGCCATAATTAAAGCATTACCTTCTCCAAGATATGCTTTGTTTATTTTTAAATAATGAACACTGTCTTTTTGATTTAATAATCCATATACAACTGTAATATCTTTCCATTCGGTATTCAGTTCCAAATCATTTTCACAAGCAGAAAAAAGCAGAATAAAACCTAAGCTGATTAAAAGTAGTTTTCTCATAAATATAATTTGTTAAAAAATCATTCAAAATTATGAAGTTTTTAAATATCAATTACAAAAACAATCAATGATTTTTATTTTATTATCAAAAACGATTAATTTTGTTAAAAATTTTAAACGAATAATTATGTATAAAGTAAATGAATATTTCGATGGCAAAGTAAAGTCTATTGCATTTGAAGTTGATGGATTCCCTGCCACAATTGGTGTAATGGCAAAAGGCGAATATGAATTCGGCACCTCTAAAGAAGAATATATGACAGTTATTTCCGGCAAACTTATAGTTAAATTGCCAGATAGTAATGATTGGAAGACTTATTTAAAAAATGATACCTTTATAGTTAAAGCAAATTGCAAGTTTCAATTAAGAGTGGATCTGGATAGTTCCTATTTATGCGTTTATAAATAGAAGCATTTTATTATAAATTATTATTTAAGAAGTTTTTATTTTCTTATGTATTTCTTTAATAAAGCATCTATAGAGTAAATCACCTTGAATTTTAATTGCTTTTCTAATTTAAATATTTACTAATGAAAACAAAAAAAGATTCAGAAAATAATCACCTCACTCCTAAATATAAAATTTGGCTTGAAACCAAAGATGGAGAGGGAATACTGGGAGATGGTAAATGGCTATTATTGAAAGCTATTGAAGAACATGGTTCATTAATGGCTGCCACAGAATCGCTTGGAATTAGTTACAGAAATACATGGAACAGATTGAAAAAAATAGAAAAACAGCTTGGATATACGCTTATAGAAAAAACAAGAGGAGGTAAAGATGGTGGTAAAACCATTTTAACAGAAAAAGGAATAAACCTTGTAAAGTCATTTGATAAATTTCATGCTTCATTTGATGTTTTGATAAATGATGCTTTTAAAACTTTCTTATCAGACATTACAAAATCAATTTAAAAAACTAAATTGTTCTTAATGTTAGAAAATGACTAAAAAAAGACTTTTTTATACATTTATTTTATTACTCTTTTGTGCAGGTGTTTGGTTTATCTGCAATGCAGAAATATCTGATAAAATAGGGTATTTAAACCCTAAAAATGCTGCAAGTATTTCTAATGTGTCATCTGTTTCTTCAAATATAAGTGAAAGCCAAAATTCTGATGGCTTTTTCTATTCTTTGGGTTCTGGAATTTTTCAAAATATTAAACATCCACTAAGTATATTATTACTTCAGATTATAACTATAATTATTTTTGCTAGGTTTTTTGGTTATATCTTTAGAAAATTTGGACAACCAACTGTAATAGGAGAAATAATTGCCGGTATAATTCTTGGCCCTTCATTGTTGGGATTTGTATTCCCTCAAATATCTACATTTCTTTTCCCTATAGATTCACTTAACAATTTATATTTTCTAAGTCAAATTGGGTTGATTTTATTTATGTTTATTGTTGGGATGGAATTAGACACAGGGGTTATTAAAAACAAGACAAATGTTGCAATGATAGTAAGCATAGGCAGTGTTTTGTTTGCTTTTACAATTGGATTTTTTATATCATTTTATTTATATCAGGAATTCGGTAGTAAAAATAGTAATTTCTTTTCATTTGCAGTTTTTATGGGAATAGCAATGAGTATTACTGCTTTTCCTGTTTTAGCTAGAATACTGCAAGAGAAACAATTAACAAAAACTTATTTAGGTTCAATAGCGATTACAATTGCTGCTGTTGATGATGTTATAGGTTGGTGTTTATTGGCTGCCATAATTGCTATAATAAAAGCTGGAAATTTTATAGGTGCGTTTTCTACAATCGGACTTACAACAGTTTATGTTTTATTAATGATATTTGTAATAAGACCTATAATAAAAAGAGCAGAAAATATATATGTTTCCAAAGAAAACCTAAATAAAACTGTAATTGCTTTGGTGTTTATTTTTCTATTGTTTTCTGCATATATAACAGAAGCTATAGGTATTCATGCTTTATTTGGAGCTTTTATTGCTGGTGTGGTAATTCCTAAAAATAATAATTTCAAAACTATTTTAATTGAAAAAATAGAAGATATTAGTTTGGTGTTATTATTACCTCTATTTTTTGTATTTACTGGTCTTCGCACACAAATAGGGTTGCTAAATAATCTTCATTTATGGTATGTTTGTATAGTTATTATATTGGTTGCTATTATTGGGAAATTTGGTGGAACTGCTATTTTTGCTAAAATTTTCAAACAGTCTTGGAAGGATTCTGTTTCGCTTGGTGTGCTTATGAATACAAGGGGATTAATGGAATTAATAGTACTTAATATTGGCTATGATTTGGGAATCTTATCGGCAGAAATATTTACAATGTTGGTGATAATGGCAATAGTTACTACCTTTATGACAGGTCCTTCACTAAATTTAATAAATTATTTGTTTAAAAAAATTGAAACAATTAAACAATCCGATTCAAGTGGATTAAAAATACTGCTTTCTTTTGCTAATCCACAAATGGGTAGTAAACTATTAAATTTATCAAGCATTTTATCAGGCAAAGAGAATAAACTTAATGAAGTTACAGCAGTCCACCTCACTCCGGCTTCCAGTATTGAAACAAAAAACATATCACAGTTCGAAGAAGAGGTATTTAGACCTGTTATGTCAACTGCAAATGATTTAGGAGTAAAATTAACAACAATATATAAGATTACCGAACAAATTCAGAAGGAGATAATTACTATTACAAAGAAATCTCAATTTGATTTACTTTTAGTAGGAGCCGCTAAATCTGTTTTTGTTGACAATTTTATTGGTGGCAAGATTAAAGGGCTTATTGATAAAGCAAACTGCAATTTAGGCGTTTTTATTGACCGTGATATTAAAGAGTTAAAAAACATTATTATTATTTCGAATTCTGAAAAAGATGCTTTTCTAATGGATTTTGGAAAAAGAATAATTGAAAATTCAAATTATAAACTTACAGTTGCAGATATCAATAACACTAATAAAAACACAATCAATAACAATGATAGTAATTTTGAAATTATTAATATCGTACCCAATTTACAATTATTAAATCAATACGATTTAGCAATTCTAAGCCTTGATTATTGGAAAGAAACCAGCAAACAGAAATCCCTTTGGAATAACCAACAATCTTCTTTGCTAATTATTAGACCAAAAAAATAATCAACCCTTTTTTCTGTATTTAATATATTGGGTTTACATCCAAATTATATAATACAAACGACCAGAAATCGCTTGCTTCATCAATTTGTTTTGAAGTCGGTTTTCCGGCACCATGCCCAGCCATAGTTTCTATTCTTATTAAAACAGGGTTTTCTCCTTTATGTTTTTCCTGTAGTGTGGAAATAAACTTAAAAGAGTGGGCAGGAACAACTCTGTCATCATGATCGGCAGTTGTAACCATGGTTGCTGGATAGTTAACCCCTTCTTTGATATTGTGTAATGGAGAATATTTATAAATATAATTAAACATGGTTTGATCATCACTAGAACCATAATCACCTGTCCAAGCCCAACCTATTGTAAATTTATGAAAACGCAACATATCCATTACCCCTACAGCAGGCATTGCAACCTTAAATAAATCTGGTCTTTGAGTCATACAAGCACCTACTAATAACCCACCATTTGAACCACCAGAAATAGCTAATTTTTTTGAAGAAGTGTATTTTTCTTTAATTAAATATTCAGCAGCAGCAATAAAATCATCAAAAACATTTTGTTTGTTCAATTTTGTTCCCGCTTTATGCCATTCTTCTCCATACTCTCCGCCACCTCTTAAATTTGCAATTGCATACACACCTCCATTTTCCAAAAAAATCAATCTGCTAAGACTAAAACTTGGTGTTAGACTGATATTAAAACCACCATAACCATATAACATCGCAGGGTTATTGCCATCAAGTTTGATACCTTTTTTGTGTATGATAAACATTGGGATACTTGTACCGTCTATACTTTGATAGAAAATTTGCTTGGTTTCGTATTCATCTGCTTTAAAGTCAATATCGGGTTTTTTATAAATTTCTGATTTGTTATTTTTTAAATCATACTTATAGATTGTTGTTGGAAAAGTAAAAGAAGTATATGCATAAAAAGCAATATTGTCATTTTTCTTTCCACTCATACCTCCTAATGTTCCTATTCCTGGTAGTTGTATTTCATTTATTTTGTTTCCATTCATTTCATACACATAAGCCCTGCTACTTGCATCTTTCATGTATTGAGTAATAATTTTTCCACCCATTGGAATTACACTCTGCAATACATCATTTTGTTCAGGAATTATAGTTTCCCATTTAGTATTATCTGTATATGGAGCAGAAACAACAATTAATTTGTTTTTAGGGGCATTATGGTTGGTCATAATTATAATTTTGTCCCCATTATTATCTATTGCGCTATATTCATTTTCAAAACCTTTAGCTACCAAAATAAAAGAGCTGTTTGGTTTTGATAACTCTTTCAGATAAAGAGAATTTCCACTTGTTCCTTCACTTTCATATAAAAACAAAAACGTTTCATCTTCAGAAGTAGAAACACTGTAATTGCGAAGCGGATATTTGGAATTTTCATAAATCAACTTATCACTACTCTGAGGATTACCTATTTTGTGAAAATAAACTTTGTGAAATTCATTTTTACCTGACAGTTCTCCTCCTTTTTTGGGCTCATCATATCTGCTATAATAAAATCCATCTTTTTTCCAGGCAATTCCGGAAAACTTAACCCATTTTATTTGATCATCCAGTTTTTTGCCGGTAGCAATTTCCATAACATTAATTTCATTCCAATCGGAGCCACCAACAGATGTTGTGTAAGCCATGTATTTTGAATCATGAGAGGCCTGAACATCGCCTAAAGCAATTGTTCCATCTTTTGAAAAAGTATTGGGATCAAGAAATACTTTAGGCTCGTTTTCTAAACCATCTTGTATATATAATACGCTTTGGTTTTGCATTCCGTTGTTTTTGTAAAAAAAATAATAATTACCCTCCTTAAAAGGAACACCATACTTAGGAAAATTCCAAATTTTAGTTAAACGTTGTTTTATTTTTTCACGAAAAGGTATTTGTTCCAAATAGCCAAAAGTAACTTTGTTCTGTGCTTTAACCCATTCAGCTGTTTCTGCAGAAGTGTCATTTTCTAACCAACGGTAGGGGTCTGAAACATTTGTTCCAAAATAGTTATCGACCTGTTCTACTTTTTTTGTTTTGGGATATTCCACTTTTATTTTTTCTATTTTTATAAAACTATAAACGAATATAATGCTTAAGAAAGCAATAAAAAATAATGATTTTTTCATGGTTAATTATTTATTGATTTATTTAGGATTTTCTTCTTTGTATGTTCCTTTTAGTATTGAATTATATAATGTAGAATTATTCAACAATTCAATGGCTTTTTTAATTTGTAAATCCGAAGCCAGAGAAACCTCTATTCTCCCTTTTTGAAAGTAATAACGAGATATTATTTCTTCTTTAAGAAACTCTTTTATTTCATCTTTAAAAGTAAAAAGGTCTTCCTTTTTGTTATGTATTATTTTACTTTTAAGGCTTTCGTACTCTACCTTTATTGCATCAAAATATTTTTCTTTTTCTGCTGTTTTTTTAAAAGACTCCAGATCTTTTTCGCTTTGAGTAATATAATCATATTCTTTATCTGCAAGATAGGCAACAAAATCATCATACATTGCATCAGTGATAATAAAATCAGCTGTAGATGAAATGGTAGGATGTATTAATTTAAATTTTGTAGCATAGTTAAAAATCAAATATTTAGTTAATAAACTGATGGTAATATTGCTATAAGTATAACTATTCATTGAAATATCAGGTTTAATGCCTCCACCATCATAAACAACTCTTCCATTAATAGTTTTAAAAGCTGTAATGAGAGAATCCGGAATTTTACCAACGCTACCGTCTGTATTGCGATGAGAATAATCAATAGCCTGAATACACCTACCACTTGGAATATAGTATTTTGCAATTGTAACTTTAAGTTTTGTATTATAACTAAGCGGTACAACATTTTGTACAAGTCCTTTACCATAAGTTCTTTGACCTAATATAACACCTCTGTCTAAATCTTGTATTGCGCCTGCAACAATTTCAGAAGCAGAAGCACTTCCTTTATCAACCAGCACTACAAGCGGTATATTAATGTCTATTGGCTGATTTATAGTTTTATAAGATAAATTTCTGTCTTTTAGTTTTCCTTTAGTGTTTACAATTAGCTTTCCTTTAGCTACAAATATATTACAAATATTGACAGCCTCGTTAAGCAACCCCCCTCCATTGCCTCTTAAATCGAAAATAATTGATTTAAGGTTATTGCTTTCTTTCAATTTCAAAAAGGCATCTTTAACTTCTTTTCCTGCATTTTCAGTAAAACTATTTAACTGTATATATCCAATATTTTCGCTAACCATACCAAAATAAGGAATACTATTTATTTTTATTTCCTCCCTATTAATAGTTTTCTCAATTAATGATGTTTCTCCTTCTCTTTTTATAAGTAATTTTATGCTACTGCCAGCTTGCCCCTTAAGAATAGTACCAACATCGCTAGCTGACTTTCCTTTTAGATCAATATCATTAACTTTCAAAATTATATCTCCTGCTCTAATATCATTTTTTTGTGCAGGAAATCCTTCATAGGGGTCAGAGATTACAATATAATCTTTCTCTTTGTGAATGAGTGCTCCAATACCCCCATATTGACCAGTTGTCATAAACCTGTAATCTTCTATTTCAGATTCAGAAATGAAGTTTGTATAAGGGTCTAGTGATTCTAGCATCCCATCTATAGCTGTTTTAATTAATTTACCTGGATTTGTTTCATCCACATAATTGTAATTAAGCTCTTTATATAAAGTAGCAAAAATGTCTAAATTCTTGGAAATCTCGAAGTCATCATTAACAAAACTAAAAGCAATTAATGAACTAAAGAATATAGCTATTGAAATGACAAAGATTTTAAGCTTCTTTATAAGGTTTTTTTTATTTTTCATATTGAAATCAGGTTTTTGAAAAAGATTATTTAAGGTACAGGGTCATGTCCATGTCCACCCCATGGATTACAAGATATTATTCTTTTTAAAGTAAGCCAACCTCCCTTAAATGGTCCATATTTCGTTAATGCTTCTATTCCATATTGAGAACAAGTTGGTATATAACGACAAGAAGGAGCAAATAAAGGCGATAGCGATAATTGGTAAAAACGTATTATTAAAATAAAAAAATTAGCTATTAGTTTTTTCATTTTCTAATTGCAAACGTTGTAAAATTAAAATAATTTTTGTTTTCATTTCTTTATATGATATTATTTTTTTTTCTGTATAGTGCAATATTAGTATGTTTTGCTTAGACGTTTTAGTTAAATAATCATAGAAATAATTTTTATTTAAGCGATATGCTTCTCTGATGCGGCGTTTTATCAAATTTCTGCTTACAGCAGAAGAAATGTTTTTTTTTGAAACAGTAATTAGCAATTGAACAGGACTTTCACCTGTATAAGACTCAATATTTAGCCAGATTACTTTAAAGGGATAATAAAAAAACTGATTTCCTTTAGAATATAAAGCACTTATGCGTTTTTTGCTGCATAAGTGTTCTTTTTTTTTGAATGTCAGCATTTAAATTGCATATAAAATGCTACAATATAAATAATTTCTGATTAAAATTAAAAAAGAGAGCTTTAATCCTTCTATTTTACTTTATTGTTCTTTTGCAAAAACTGGTCAATGGCCATAGTCATAGAAGGTGCTTGTGGATTAGGAGCCTCTACCGATACTTTTAAGCCGGCTAATTTAGCCTCTTGACTTGTTGTTTCTCCAAAAGTTGCAATAATAGTTGAATTTTGTTTGAACTTAGGAAAATTATGAAAAAGTGACTTTATCCCAGATGGGCTAAAAAACACTAGCATATCAAAGTTTTGTATTTTTAATTTAGATAAATCATCAGGAACAGTCCTGTAAACTTCAGTTTTAGTGTAATTTATCTTGTTTTCATCAAGGATTTTCAAAACGTCTTGATTGTATGTTTCAGAGCATGGAAGAAGAAAAGTTTCGGTTTTATGTTTCTTAATAGATTCCATCAAATCAGTAAAAAGATTGTTTCCATGAAATATTTTTCTTTTCCTGTATTGTATGTATTTTTGAAGATATAGTGCAATAGCTTCGGTAACACAAAAATATTTCATTGTATCGGGAACTTGAGCCCTTAATTCAACACATAAACGAAAATAATGATCTACTGCATTTTTACTGGTAAAAATAACTGCAGAATAATCTAACATATTAATTCTGTTCTGCCTAAAATCTTTTGAAGCAACACCTTCAATTTTAAAAAATTTTTTAAACTCAATTTTGACATTATATTTTTTTATAATATCAGCATAAGGAGATTTTTCTAAATCTGGCTTTGGTTGAGAAACTAATAAACTTTTAACTTTCAATTCTTTAATGGTTTAAGTTCATTTAAAAAAATGTCGTTTTATTAAAAGCTAAATACTTGATATCCCTGCGCAATGACTGTAAAAATTATTGTTTGATGAAATTTATCAGTACTTTATAAATAATCATTACAGGAATTATTTCGACGGTGCAAAGGTATAAAAAAATAAATAATACAGAAAACTTTGAATAGGAAAATAAAGAAATCACTTCTTTAGTTAGCCTATATATTTCTGATAATATTATAAAAACGAATGCAATATAAAGTCCAATTTTATTAGAAAAATAAGATTGGATTACTAATGGTATTATCAACAAAGTTCCAATTACTAAAATATAAATTAAATTATATAATAAATAATCATTTGTTTCTTCTTGTGTTCTGAAAACATATCCTATAAAACGAATAAGCAGGTTCTTAAACAAATAAAACAAAAAAACCATTAAAACAATGTTAAGAAAGAAAAACATTGAAGGCTTGGTTCCCAATATCGTAAAATCGATATAATTATATGAAATTTTGTAGAGTAACAAAGAAGTGCTTATCAAAAATGCAATAAATAAAAGAAAAGATATTCCTTCTCTTTTTAAACTGGCTTCTCTTGATATTTGTGATAATGCTCTATTAATAAATAATGCACTATAAATCTGACCTAATCTTTTATTATAAAAGAAACGTGTGATAGCAAAAAGAATTAAACAAATAATAATTGATATACTAAACCAATTTTCAGTATATGGTTTATTAACAGGCTTTATTAGTTGTGTTTTATTAGATTTGAGTAAGTGGTTCGAGGTAAAATGTTTTTGAGAATTATAGTTTTTACGATTTACTATTTGAAAAATATTCTCAGATTTACTATTAGATGTGTCTTTTGTACTCTTATAATCAAATGATGAAAACCCAAAATAAGAATCTTCATCTTGTTTTTTAATGAAATTTATAAAGAATATATTCTGTTTTTCGTATAGATATTGGGGAATCCTATATGCAGAAGAGCTATCCTGTTCCATCTTGATATTATGAAATGCAAAAATAATTTAAAAAACCAATTAAAATTATTATTTTTACACAACTATTTTTAAAAGAATACGTTTTAATTATATATTTTTTAATTATTAAAAAAATATAATATAAATATAGTTTATTATTTTTGTTTCTATTTTTTTAATAATAATTATTGAAATAAACAGATACTATTGTTTTAGCGGGATTTTAAAGAATATATGAATTACTTATTAGCTAAAGAGTTTATTTTATCAAAATTAGAAAAAGATTTAAGTCCAAATTTATATTATCATGGGATACATCATACAATAGATGTATTTAAAGCTGTTGAAAGATTTGCTACAGTTGAAGGAGTGAGAGGAAACGACTTAACTATTTTAAAAACAGCTGCATTATATCATGATGCTGGATTTATTATACAATATATGGAACATGAAGCTGCATCAGTTGTAATTGCAAAAGAAACATTATTTGATTTTGAATACAACCAAGAAGAAATTGAAGCAGTTTGTAATGTTATTGATGCCACAGATTTAAGAAAAGAACCTTTGTCTTTATTACAAAAAATCATTAGAGATGCAGATTTAGACTATTTTGGAAGAGATGATTTTTTCCCAACTTCTTTTAAACTATATCGGGAATGGAATGAAAATGGAAGAAAAGTAACATTAAAAGACTGGTATTATCAGCAGCTTAAATTTGTTGAAAAACATATTTATTTCACTAAAGCAGCAATGACATTAAGACAAAAAAGAAAACTTTTTAATTTATCTCAAATACGTGAATTATTAGAATTAAATTATCAATGATTTTTTTAAAAATTGTCTATAGAATTTATATATTTGCAAATTAATAACCTTTTTTTATTAAATTTATGGGAACAGAAAAAAATGACATCGTAATGGTTGCTTCCGATTTTTCGGAATTTGCCGAATGTGCTTTGGGACATGCGATTGGTATTGCTAAACTGTTAAATTATAAATTATATGTTGTTCATATTTGGAACAAAAAGAAAGCTAAATATTCTCTTAATGAAGCTGAAGAGAAACTTAAAATTTTGGTCAACGAAATAAAAGAAAAAGAAAAAATTGAATGTTTTTATGTTGCCCGTGAAGGAAATATTTTTACTACCATTGGAGAAATAGCAATAGAAATTGGTGCAAATCTTCTTACAATGGGAACAAGAGGCAAAACAGGGGTTCAGTATATATTTGGAAGTTATGCTCTTAAGGTTGTTCAAAGTTCTCCTGTTCCTGTTATTGTTGTTCAAACCGGTAAATACAGAGGCTCATACAGCAATGTTGTTATCCCTATTGACGAATCTGTTTATTCTAAACAAAAAGTTAAATGGGCATTTTGGGTTGCTAAAAAGTTTAAAAGTAAAATTCATATTTATGGCAAATATGATAGTGATGAATTTATTGCCAGAAAAATTTCTAACAATTGTTACCAGATTAAAAAAATATTTGACCAAAATGATATAGACTACACATACACTATATCAGATGGGAAAGGTGGTAACTATTCTAAACAAACAATTGCTTTTGCATCAAAAATTGATGCAGATATGATTTTAATTATGACAAGCCCTGATACTCTTTTACCTGGGTTTATTATTGATGCTCATGATGAACAAATCATTCTTAATGCCGCTCAAATACCAATTATGTGTATAAATCCATTAGACCTTGATATAAAAATAGTTGGTTTATAATTTAATAACTCAAAATATTTTAAAGGTCAGGAATTACTTGACCTTTTTTTATTTAAAAATATTTTAATATTTAATTTTAATAACTTACATTTGATATTCAAAATAACATAACTAAATAATGACATGTTCAATATAGATTCAAAAGGATTGGTATTAAAATTTACAATTAGTGGAGTTTTAATAGGACTGCTAATTGCTATTGTTGTTCTATTTATTGATATTCAAAATAAAGATTTGTTTTTTACATTTACAGGTATTGCTGAAGCTCATAAATTTAGCCCTTCATTATGGGTAATAGATTTTCTCCCTTTATTATTGGGTATAATTGCGTTTAGTATTGGATCTACTATTTTAATAAAAATTAAACATAATAGCAAATCAATTGAAACAGAGCTTGAAAAATCCAGAAAAGTATTTGATTTTACCGAAAAATTGGGTGAAGGTAATATTAATGCAGAATATGAATTACAAGATGAAAAAGATGAAGTTGGAAAATCGCTTATTAATTTAAGAGATAGCTTGAAAAAAAACCAGGAAGAAGAACTAAAACGCAGAAAAGAAGACTCTCAACGCAGTTGGGCTACCGGTGGTTTGGCAAAATTTGCTGAAATACTAAGACAGAATAATGATAATATTGAACAATTATCATACAATATAATTATTAACCTTATTGAATATACAGGTGCAAATGTTGGAGGATTCTTTGTATTAAATGACAATGATTATCAAGATAAATATTTTGAATTACTTGCCTGTTTTGCTTATGATAGAAGAAAGTTTTTAGATAAACGTATTAATTGGGGAGAAGGATTGGTTGGAACAGCTGCTTTAGATATGGAAACTATTTTTCTTACAGAAGTACCAGACAAATATCTTAATATTACTTCTGGAATGGGGGGAACCAATCCACGATGTGTTCTTATAGTTCCACTTATTTCTAATGATCAAATACAAGGTGTTATTGAATTAGCATCATTTAAAATCTTAGAAAAATTTGAAATAGAGTTTATTGAAAAATTAGCAGAAAGCGTTGCTTCTACTATCTCTAGTGTTAAAATAAACATTAAAACAGCTAATCTTCTTAAAGAATCTCAGAATCAAGCCGAAAAAATGGCTCAGCAAGAAGTCGAAATGCGCCAAAACTTAGAAGAACTTCATGCAGCAAAAGAAGAGGCTGCAAAACAAGAAGAATTACTTTCAAATTTTACAAATTCTGTTAATCATACTTTAATTAGAGCTGAGTATTCTTCTGAAGGAATTTTGCTTTATGCAAATACAAGATTTTTAAATAAATTGGGTTATTCATCTAATAGCGAAATTGAAGGAAAACACATATCAATGTTTATTCACCAAAAAGATCAGGAATGGTTTAACGATATTTGGGAGACTCTTGCTCGTGGTGGAAAACATTTTGAAGGAGATATGAAGCATATTACCAAACAGGGAAAAGATTTTTGGTCGATGGCTACCTATACTTGTGTTAGAAACAGACATAGTGGTGTTGATAAAATATTATTTCTTGGAATTGATACGACAGAACAAAAAAAGATCAGTTTGGATCATGAAGGACAGCTCAACGCCTTGGATCACTCAAATATTAAAGCTGAATTTTATATAGATGGTACCATTATAAATTGTAATAATAAATTTTTAGATATATATGGATATTCTTTAAATGATATTACTCATAAGAAAATTTATCACTTTATTTATAATAAGGAAGTTAGTAATTTTAGAAAAACTTGGGAAAAAATCGCAAAAGGTATTCCATACGAAGGCCAATTGCAAATTCATCCCAAAAGCAGTGAAGAAAAATGGGTACAAGGCTCTTTTTCAGCGGTGAAAGATATGTATGGAGCTGTTTCAAAAATTATATTTGTTGCAAATGAAATAACGATGCAAAAATTGATGGAAAAAGAAATTGAAAAGGTTAAAATACGCAACGAAAAAATTCTGGAAGGGGCATTAGATGCAATTATTAGTATTTCTGAGGAAGGGAAAATTGAGTTTTTCAATAAGGCTGCAGAGATTCTTTTTGATTATAAGAAAGAAGAAGTCATTGGTAAAAATCTAAAAATGCTTATACCGTTTGAACATGCTGAAAAACATGAGGACTATTTAAAAAATTATTTGAAATCTAATATTCCAAAAATGATTGGTACAAGAAATGAAATCAAAATAAAGAATAAATCAGGAGAGGAAATACCTGTTTTAATTACTATAAGTGAAGCTAAAATTGAAAAAGAATTCACTTTTACTGCCTTTATTCAAAACATTTCTGGAGAACTTTTCTAACTAATTTAAAAATCAAATAGTTTCTAATAAATCTTGTTCAATTCTTAAATTATCTACAATAAAATTTTGTCTTTCACTTGTGTTTTTACCCATATAAAAAGTGAGTAAATCATTAATACGACTGTCTTTATGTAAAAGAACAGGTTCTAATCGAATAGATTTACCAATAAAATGTTTAAATTCATCAGGGGAAATTTCACCTAATCCTTTAAAACGAGTAATTTCTGCATTATTGCCTAATTCATTAAGTGCTTTCTTTTTTTCCTCATCTGAATAAGAATATATTGTTTTCTTTTTATTTCTTATTCGAAATAAAGGGGTTTGTAATATATATAAATGTCCGTTTCTAACTAAATCAGGGAAAAATTGAAGAAAAAATGTAATCAACAAAAGCCGTATGTGCATACCATCAACATCTGCATCTGTGGCAATAACAATATTATTATAACGAAGATTTTCCAGATCATCTTCAATGTTTAAAGCTGATTGCATTAAATTAAATTCTTCATTTTCATATACTATTTTTTTACTAAGACCAAAACAATTAAGTGGTTTTCCTTTTAAACTGAAAACTGCTTGTGTATTTACATCTCGCGATTTAGTGATAGAGCCACTTGCTGAGTCTCCTTCTGTGATAAAAAGTGTAGAATCTAATCGTTGCTCGTGATTAGTATTGTAATGTACGCGGCAATCTCTTAATTTTTTATTGTGAAGGCTAACTTTCTTTACACTATCCTTGGCTAGTTTTTTTATATTAGCCATTTCTTTTCGTTCCTTTTCTGATTGCAATATCTTTTGTAGAATTGCTTCTGCTGTTTCTGGGTTTTTGTGTAGATAATTATCTAAATGCCTTTTTATAATATCATTAATGTAATTTCTAATTGTTAGACCATCTGGTTCTAAATAAAGTGATCCTAGTTTAGTTTTAGTCTGAGATTCAAAAACTGGTTCCTGAACCTTTATACTCAAAGCTGCAATAATGGAAGTACGAATATCACTGGCTTCAAATTCTTTCTTGTAAAAATCTCGGATAGTTTTAATTATACTCTCCTTAAAAGCGACCAAATGCGTGCCTCCTTGAGTTGTATATTGACCATTTACAAAAGAAAAATACTCTTCGCTATATTGATTTCTACTATGTGTAAAAGCAAATTCAAAATCCTGTTCTTTAATATGAATAATTGGATATAATATTGGCTCGTCAATATTTCTTGTTAATAAATCATGTAAGCCGTTTTTAGCAAATATTTTTTGTCCATTAAAATCAATTGTAAGGTTAGAGTTTAAAAAAACATAATTCCATAATAGTTTTTCAATATACTCATCAATATATTCATATTTGCCAAAAATTTCTTCATCTGGTATAAATGTAATTAATGTGCCATTTTTGTTTTCACAAGGTTTCTCTAGATGTTCGGTTATTATATTCCCAAAAGCAAATTCAACAATTTTAGTTTTATTTTCTCTAATTGATTGTACTTTAAAATAACTAGATAGCGCATTAACCGCCTTTGTTCCAACACCATTTAATCCAACTGTTTTTTTAAAAACACTTGAGTCATATTTCGCACCAGTGTTAATTTTAGAAACACAATCAATGACTTTTCCTAAAGGAATACCTCTCCCATAGTCTCTAATTGTAACTTGTTTGTCATTTATTTTAATTTCTATGGACTTACCAAAACCCATAACAAATTCATCAATTGAATTATCAAGTACTTCTTTAATAAGTACATAAATCCCGTCATCCTGAGAAGCTCCATCGCCTAATTTGCCAATGTACATACCTGGTCGCATCCTGATATGCTCTTTCCAATCAAGCGATCGAATACTGTCTTCTGTGTAAATATCAATCATTTATTAAATTATATTTTTTGTAAATAAAAAATCTACATTATACTTTTTTTAACTTGTAATTATTTCAAGTTCGAAATTAATAAATTATTAAAATTAGAATTCCATTTTAGCCTAAAGTTATTAACAACATACAAACTTGTTTTTTTTATGGCTTAGGGAATAAAGGTTTTTTAATAGTTTTATTATCCTTTTTTGAATAATAATCAAGATATAGTGCTATATTTTCACTAGGTTTAGGAGCTGGATAGCTAATAATTTTTCCTTGCGTATCAATAAATACAAAAAGAGGATATGATCTAATACCATATGCTTCCAACAAATCATAATCTCCACTAAAATGTAAAAATTGCCAATTGTATTTTTGAGTTTTCAAATAATTAACCATTGTTAAAAACTCTTTATCAGCCGAAATGCTAATAAATACTATTTTACTTCCATAAATTTCACTCAGTTTGCTCATTATTGCAAATTCAGACTGACAACTTGTGCACCATGTTGTCCAAAAACTCAAATAAATATACTTTCCTTTAAAATCTGAAAATGAAACTGACTTTTTATTAATATCTTTTAATGTAAAACCAGGTGCAAAAGTTTCTGGTTGAAGTTTATTAAATAAATTAATAATGTTTTCAGCTATTTTTCTATGTTCTTCAAATTTGCTATGTTTTGATATCTGAAGAAGAATATAAGCTATATTATTTTTATTAAACTCTTTATTAAATGAAAGCTCATAAAGTCCTTTTAGAAGAACCATTTCGCGTAGCACTTCGTTTCGTAATATACTATCCTTACCAAGGGTATCTGTTATTGCATAATAATCAGGAGAGAAATTAATTGTTTGAATTAAATCTTGTTTTTTTATTAGATTGGAAGTTAATAGGAAATTTTGGAAAAACTGATTGAAAAAATCCATATATCTTGGATTTTCGTACAAAAAAGGCAAGTTTTTTAAATGCAGTTCAGCAATATTGCTTCGAGTTGTATTAGAAATAAAAGGGACATCAAGTAAGGCAATACTGTAATTAACATAATTTTTAAAAAAATCGTTTTTAACATAAGAAAACAGCTTATTTATTATAACTTTAAAGGTATCAATTTTCGAAAAATCACGAAATCGATATATAGCAATATAGTTTTTTATAAGATAATCGTTATAAATTTCATCAAATTTGTGTATAATAAAATTAAGTTCATTTTTGTTAAAATTTGTTATTTTAAAACTTAGTTGTCTTTGTTCAAAATAGGGATTGGTTTTATCATCCAAAGTGTTATAGTCTATTGAATCTATTATTATATTATATGTTTTGCCAGACTCAATAAAAATACTGGATTTGTAATAATCAATTTTTAAGAAAGCAGAAACTGTATTTTCAATTTTAATATTAATTGTAAAATTTCCAGCAGAATCTATGGGAGAAGTAATCAATTTTTTCTCAATATAAGTTATCTGATCGCAATTAATTAATAGAGAAATTGATTTTCCTTCAGCACCGGGGGCATTTCCATTAATTATAACATTTTGAGCATTTGTTATATATGGGATAAAACTTATAATAAGAAACCCAATTTTTAAAAAATTACGGTAAAGACGGTTCAATTGCATCAGAAAATATTTTAATAATTGGGTAATGCCAATTTTTAAGATTTATTGTTTGATATTTAAAATATCAATTGCGTCTGGGATAAATTGTTTTACATTTCCACCATGCCTTATAATATCTCTAACTATTGAAGAATTAAGTGCGGAAAATTCAGGAGTAGTTAGTAAAAAAATGGTTTCAATTTCATTATATATTTGTTTATTCATTTGGCCAATACTTCTTTCAAATTCGAAATCTGCTGCTGTTCTTAAACCACGTAATATATATTTAGCTTTAATTTTTTTGCAGTAATCTACAGTTAATCCTTTATATGTTTGAACTTTTATGGTTGGATAGTTTGCAAAAACCTGTTTAATCCATTGTAATCTTTGTTCTATTGTGAAAAAGCCCTTTTTTTCGGAGTTTTCTCCAATTGCAACCACTATTTCATCAAAAAGAGGAATAGCTCTTTTAACAATAGATTCATGTCCTTTAGTAATTGGGTCGAATGAACCAGGGAACAAAGCTATTTTTTCCATTTTTTCCATTTTTATATCATACAAAAGTACAAAGTTTGCTTAAGAAAATGAATAAAACATTTTTGATTAAAATAAAAAAGCTGCCTAATTAGCAGCTTTATAAAATATTAATAATATTTATCTAATATCTAATGGAGCCATTGCGGCCTGTAATATGTGATAATCACCTGCATCATAAACAAGAGCAACTACTGAAAGGTTTTTTATTATCCAATCTGCTTTTGTTCTTAATCCAACCCATTTTATTATTTTAGTACCAGCTGAAATATTATCGGTACCAATAGGTATTCCCCAAGTAGAGTTAACTCCTCTTAATACATGATTATGCACATAATCTAATATTACACTTCCTCCAATAGTTGCATCATTGTTTTTTTGAGGCTTAACAATACCATCTTCAAGAATACAAACAAGTAGTTTATAATTACCTGAAAGATCATTTTTGAAATCTGTTACAATTTTAGAAGAATACCTATTATGGGTTGAATTAAATATATTAGTAATTTTGATAGATACTTGAGGTGGTTCATTGATAATATCTGTTATTGAACTATTCCAACTAGTATATCCAACACTATATCCATTATTAAATTTTATTCGATTTATCATTCCTGCAGGATAACTTTTAATACCAAATGTAAGAGCCCAATCATCAACTGATGGTAATACTCGAAAATCGTATGTAAAGTCGCCTGAATTTTCTGGTTTAGCAAAAGTTCCTTGATGTACAGCCATTACAATTAGTTTATTCCCATATGTTTGTAATAATTCATGGGCTTTTACATGTGCTTTAGGGCAATTAACACAAGTATGACCTGTATAATCTTCTAATAAAATAACTTTTCCACCTATTGTATCTGTAATAGTTTTTCCTGTTTCTACTCCAGTTGAATCATAACCAAAATCAGGATATTTATAAGGTTCTTCTATTTTATCGCAAGAAGCTAAATAAGATGAAAGAATTAATAATGATATTATTATAAAATTATTATACAATTTATTTTTCATAATTTTAATTGTTTAATTTATTAAAAACTACTTGTAATTGTTAATAATATTCCATTTGAGGCAGGAACAGCTCTGCAAACACCGCCAACACATGTTATTCCTTCTCTTTGTTTGCCATAAGAAAGAGCAATTCTATTAGTTCCTTTTGTAAAACCTAATGCTGCATTGTAATAGTGAAAGCGTTTTCCAGTATCAGGATTATTATAATTATATAAATCAGCAATAGAAAAAAACCATTTTGGAGCTATTGTATATTCTAACAAAAGCATAGCCCAATCTTTTTCATCTTGTTTTGCCATTAAACTTTGTATTTCAACTCTTAATGTATTTGTTGAATTAATAGTATAAGATATATCTGCTATACCTATATTAGCATAAATGGATGGAGCACCAGGATGCCCCTCAATAATTTCTTTATTATATGTAATATAAGCATATGTGAGTATAGCTTTAAAGTTTTTGGAAAACTTTCTGCTTATTTCAATGTTTATGTCTTCAAAATACTTTTCATCACCTAGTTTAAAAAAATCTGATTTATAACCTAAAGTACCAGATGTATTAATTTCAATTGTGTCATTTATTTTTTGTTTGTCAATAGCTTGGGCTAATGAGTAGTTTAGAGAAATCTTTGTCCCATATTTACCACCAAGAATGCTGCCTTTTTTTATATTATACATTATACTTCCTTCATAACCAAACTCTCCATTAGATTGAGTACCATAAGGGTACATTGCAGCTAAAGTATAGGTATGCTGTTTTGTGAGAGCAGGTAAATAATTTATTATGAGAGAATTGAGTGATGCATTTCTATCGGAACGGAAATCCATGTTATCAATTCTTTTAGCAGAAAGAATAATTCCTAAGCCTTTTTGAGAATAGCTAGTAGAAATAAACAAACCTTCTCCATTTTTATATATTAAATTGTTACTTGCATTGGGATCGTTGATTTTATAAGCATATTCTCCCATAAGACCAAAACCACTTCGGGTAATATTTAATCTTCCGGCATAAGCACCAACATTTTTAGGTAATTTATAAGTAGGGTCAGAACTTGATTGATATTTACTAACAAAACTACCTCCAAGTGTGTATTTGGTTTTCATTTCATCAAAACCAAAAATGTCATTAATAAAGAAATCCCCATCAAAACCTCTAACAATGCCATCTCCTTTACTAAAATAATTTCTTTGGTTTCCAATAATACCTTTTAATTCAATACCTTTATAAGGTTTATATTTAATTCTAAAACCATCCATTGCATTATCGTATCCTAAACTTCTGTCTTCGTATGTTCGGAAAATCATTCCACTTCCAAACTGATCGTAAAAACTACCAATAGTAATTTGTAAATCATCATTTGTATATGAAGCAAAACGATAAGGAATGCCATTACCTTTATAAGCTGGATAACCTAACATTGAATTTTGATAGCTTTCGTATCGAAGTCCCGCATTAAAATTTCCATTTGTATAAATAATATTACCAAATCCATTCATTAGCATTTTTTCTGGGACATCAGGAGCACCTATTAAACTATCTTTCAAATAATATTGAGCATCCATTTGAAAATTTCCATGTATTTGCCCACCACCGATTGTTTGAGCTCTGGAATACATTGAGGAGAAGACTAAAAAAACAATAAAACCATTGCAGGTCCTGCTAATAATTTTTTTCATAGTTATTTTAACTTTTAATTACTGAATTTCTTATTTAATATCTTCGCCTTTTAATATCTTTCTGACAATATCAATAACTTCTAATTCACCTCCTTCTGAAAAAGAAGTATGCTGCCATACAATTTCATTTTTCCCATTAAGAATAAACATATGTGGTACCATATTAACGTTCATTGCCCTTTTAAAATCCTGATTTGGATCTAGCAATATTTCGTAATCCCAATTATTCCCATCAGCCAAAGGTTTAACTTTATCAGAAGATCTTGAATCGTCAATAGAAACGGCAATTAATTTTACACCTGTTTCTTTTTGCCAGTCTTCATATACTTCAGCAATTGTATTAAGTTCTTTACAACATGGTTTACACCAAGTAGCCCAAAAACTTATTATAATCGGTTTCCCATTGTTTTCAATTTGACTACTGTTAAAAGTTTTTCCTTCAACAGTTTTAAGATCAACAGAAGGAATTTGTGCTAGTTTTTTTTCAGTATTTTGAGAAAACACCATCAATGAGTACATTGAAATTGTAAGAATTAAACAAAATTTTTTCATAATAATTTATTTAAAGTTTTTGGTTATTATAATACAAAATTCAAACCATTTATAAATTTAAAAAGAAAAATGAATTGCAAATATAAAAAAAAACGAAATGTGCATCAAAATATTTTTATATATAAATTAATTGATATGTATAGAGCTTAATCAGGTTATTCACCCTCAATAATTTCAGTTGGTTGTTCTTTTTCTAAAAAAGTTGTATCTTCAAGATTATCTTGGTCTTCATCCCATTCATAATTTTTCTTTTGAGGACCGTGATTGCGATAATAAAAAGCAATTATTATACCAGCTAACAATCCCATTAGGTGTGACTCCCATGACACTTGTTCTTTCATAGGAAATACACCCCAAACCATTCCACCATATAAAAAAATAATAAGCATAGAAACTGCCATCAATTTTCCATCTCTTCGTATTACACCACTTAAAAACAAAAAAGAACCATAACCATATATCAAACCACTAGCACCAATATGATAAGCATCTCTCGCAAAAACCCAAACCCATAATCCAGTAATAAAATAGATTAGTAGTGTTGCGCTTAATGCAAATTCTTTATAAAAATAAAAAATTCCCCAACTTAGAAGAAATAATGGTAAGGAATTTGCTATAAGGTGCGAAAAGTTTGCATGAATAAGAGGAGCTGCAATAATCCCAATTAGCCCTTTTATCCTTAGAGGCAATATCCCATAATCTGAAAAATCCACCTGAAAAGAATACTCAATTAATTTAATTAACCAAATTATTGTTAAAAAAACAACAGGAAAAACTAATGATTTAAGCACTTTTAAGCGTTCTTTATTCATTTATTTAAATAATTAAAACTCCTATTTAAAATGTCTAATTGTTAAAAAAAGTTAAATATAACAACAGTATAAGCAAAGTAACACATTTTTATTGTAATTTTACGTTTCTTTTAAAACTGTTTTTAAAACTATAAATTATGAATTCAAACAAAATTTTTATAAAACGTTTTTTAACTTTAATTCTTATTGCAATCTTTTCTTTATCCGTTGATATAGTTGTAGCACAAAGAAACACTTCAGACAAAATCAATGCAGATCAAAGAAAAGCAAACAATAGCACAGATCTAGATAATAAAAGTGACAAAAGCAACAATCGTTTCAAAACTGAAAACAATTCAGATCTTGATATTATTACTAATAAAAACAGTGATATAACTGAATTAAACAATAAATTTTCTGAAGCTCTGCAAATTATTAATCTTTCTTATGTTGATACCGTTAATGAGAATAAACTAGTTGAAACTGCTATTAAAAAAATGCTTGAAGATCTCGATCCGCACTCAGTTTATATTAGTGCAGCTGAATTAAAAGCAGCTAACGAACCTTTAGAAGGAAATTTTGAAGGAGTTGGTATTCAGTTTCAGATAATGAAAGACACAATTGAAGTTGTTGCAACTATAGCTGGTGGTCCCTCAGAAAAAGTTGGAGTTATGCCAGGTGATAAAATTGTTATGATAGATAAAGAAAATGCAACAGGTAAAAAGATAACAAACGATTATGTTTTAAAAAAACTTAGAGGAAAGAAAAACACCAAGGTTAATATAATGATTTATCGCAGAGGAGTGAAAGAAATACTTGATTTTACTATTACCAGAGATGTAATACCATTGAAAAGCATAGATGCAACATTTATGGCAACTGATAATATTGGTTATATAAAATTAGATCGTTTTGCTCAATCTTCAATGAAAGAATTTTACCAATCAATAAGCGATTTAAAGAAAAAGGGAATGAAAAACCTGATTCTTGATTTAAGAGGTAACTCTGGTGGCTATCTTAATACAGCTATTGATCTTGCCGATGAATTTTTGCCAAAAGGAAAATTAATTGTTTATACAGAAGGAGTTCATAGCCCCAGAGTAAATTACAATGATAAATATAAAGGAAACTTTGAAGATGGTAAATTGGTTGTATTAATTGATGAAGGATCTGCTTCTGCTAGTGAAATTGTTGCAGGTGCTATTCAAGATTGGGATAGGGGTTTAATTATTGGAAGATTATCTTTTGGAAAAGGTTTGGTGCAACGCCCATATGATTTACCAGATGGTTCAGTAATTAGATTAACAACAGCTCGTTATCATACTCCAACTGGACGTTGTATTCAACGCCCTTATGTTGATGGTGTTGATAAGTATTATGAAGACCTTGAAAACAGATTTAGTAAAGGAGAATTATATACTGCAGATAGTATCCATTTTCCTGATTCACTAAAATATTATACTTCAAAAAAACGTGTTGTTTATGGTGGTGGTGGAATAATGCCAGATATTTTTATACCTATTGATACAACAGAAATAACTAATTATTATTCTTCTCTTATTCGTAAAGGAATTTTAATTCAATTTTCACTTCAATATGTCGATGATCATAGAAAAAAATTAAAAGAGCAATACACTGATCTTAATTTTTATGTAAAAAATTACATTGTTGAAGAAGATATAGTAAACCAACTAGTTGAATATGCGATTAAAGAAGGTCTTAAAAAGGATGACAAAGCAATAGAAACATCCAATAAATTGATTAAAAGAGAACTTAAAGGATTGATAGCAAGAAATCTTTGGGATACGGGTGCTTATATTCAAATTTTTATGCAATCAGACAAAGCTTATGTAAAAGCAATTGAAGCTATAAATGATCCTAATACCTTTAAGCAAAATAAAATTCAGGAATAACTCTTGTCTGATTTTGTATGGAAATAATATTTATTGCAATTGGACTAATATTAGGATTTATAATTGCTTGGATTTATGTTAATAGTAAAGAAAAAAATAAAATAGTTGTTTTACAACAATCTTTTTTTGAACTTGACAAAGAAAAAACAAAAACAATTGCAGAATATGATAAATCTAATGGTGTATTAAGTGAAAAGCTTGATATATTGATTAAAGGCGCTGATAATCTCAAGAAAGAACTATCTGATGAAAGAATTAAATCTGAGGCTTATGGCACGAGGCTTGCAAAAGCTGAAGTTGAATTTCGTTATCTTCAAGAAAAACTCATAATTCAAAAAACTGAATACGAAGAACTCCAAAAAAAACTTACAGCTGAGTTTGAAAACATTGCAAATAAAGTTTTAAAAGTTCACTCTCAGGAATTTACTGTATCGAATCAAAAAAATATTGGTGATATTCTTAATCCCCTTCGCGAAAAGATTACAGATTTTGAAAAAAAAGTTAATGATGTTTATGATAAAGAGCTAAGAGACAAAATAAGTCTGAAAGAAGAAGTAAAAAAGCTTTATGAATTAAATCATAAAATCAGTGAAGAGGCTCATAATCTCACAAGAGCTCTTAAAGGAGATTCTAAAAAACAAGGAAACTGGGGAGAAGTTGTACTTGAAAGAATTCTTGAACGATCAGGTCTTGCAAAGGGACAAGAATATAAAATGCAAGTTTCCATTACCAATGAAGATGGTAAACGATTTCAGCCAGATGCAATAATATATTTGCCAGATAAAAAACATATTATTATTGATTCCAAAGTATCTCTTGTTGCATATGAAAATTATGTTAATACAATTGATGAAGAAAAAAAGACTCAGTTTATTAAGGAGCATTTACTTTCCGTTAAAACACATATAAAAGGACTTAGCGAGAAAAACTATGAAAAATCAGTTAGTTTTAATACTCCTGATTTTGTATTGCTTTTCATTCCTATAGAATCTTCGTTTGGAGTTGCTGTGCAAGCAGATCAGGAGTTGTTTAATTTTGCCTGGGACAATAAAATTGTTATTGTTAGCCCCTCAACCTTACTTGCCACTCTTAGAACAATCGCTTCGATATGGAAGCAAGAAAATCAAACTAAAAATGCAATTGAAATTGCAAATCAGGGTGGTGCATTATATGAAAAATTTGTCGGATTTGTTAAAGATTTAGAAAAAATAGGAGTCAATCTCCGTCAAACACAAAATACTTATGATGATGCGATGAATAAATTACAAACGGGGAAAGGCAATTTAATATCAAGAGCTGAAAATATTAGAAAGCTAGGAGCGAAAACAAAAAATCTTTTACCTGAAAAGTTTGTTTCCGAAGATGAACCAGAAAATCTATTCAATCAAAATGTTTTATGAAGCAGTTTTTAATTGTATTAACCCTTATCCTCTTGATTATGGGGGGATGTAGTTTGTTTCAAAAAACAAGCTATCAAAATGTTTCACATTTATACAATCCCAAAAATATTTTAAAAACTCCTGAATATTTAATATTTCATAAATCAGATAGTATTTCTTCCTTGTATTTTAAGATAAATACTTTAGATCTATTATACTTAAAGGCTAATAATAAAGAAACTTATTATTCTGATTTTAAATTAAAGATTGAAATAAAGGAAACCTACCAATCAAAATATGTAATAGATAGTTTTAGCAAGCAATATTGTGATTCAAATTTTGCTTTTATTAATAAGGATCTGGTTTATAATATAGATATCTCATTAAAAAACAATGATTTCGTTATAAAAACGATTTTTTCTGATGAGAATAAGCATTCTGTTTCAATTTCATATATCAATGTATTTAAAAAAAATAAATATACTAGCCAGAATTACTTACTTGTAAATAAAGAAAGCATCCCTCTTTTTAAGAATATTATTCCAAAATCTCAATTATTTCGCATTTATTGTGGTGATAATTCTGTTAAAGAATTATATGTAAGTTGTTATTATAAAGATTTTCCAATAGCTGGACCTCCATTTTCTAAGTCAAAGGAAAGACCTTATGTTTTAAAAGCTGATAACAATTATATTGTTGATGTTACTAATGGATATACAGCGCTTCTGAGTATCAATAAAAAGGGCATTTATCATTTTAAGCAAGACTCTTCAATAAATGAAGGGATCTCAGTTTTTCATTATTATGACGATTTTCCAATAATAACCAGTCCTTTTCAAATGTTGCTTCCTTTAAGATATGTTTCTTCAAAAAAAGAATTTAATGATATTCTTATGTCACAAGATAAAAAAATTGGAATTGAAACATTTTGGCTTCAAATTGCAGGAAACACTGAGAAAGCAAAATTGATGATAAAGAAATATTATAATTTAGTTCAGGAAGCAAATGTTTATTTTTCTTCTTATCAAGAAGGATGGAAAACAGATAGAGGAATTATTTATATTATATATGGTTCTCCGGATGTTGTATATAAAACAGATAAAACAGAAACTTGGATTTATGGAGATGAAAGTAACCGCTTATCAACCAGATTTTATTTTTATAATGTAACGAATCGTTTTACTGATAACGATTACAGCCTCAGCAAATCAGAAACATACAGAGATAGCTGGTATGTTGCAATGAGACTTTGGCGAGAAAAAATATAGACTGTTTTTATACACATTGTTTGTTTTTGCTTTTAATAGCAATAATAAACAATACTAAAAACAAAATTAGAAAGTAAATCCCGAAAATTGCAAAATACATTAAACTCCATTCATTTATAAAACGCAAAACCACAACATTGAGTATTATCGATACAATCGATATTCCAATAATTATTATTGCGACTTGTCTGTCGTTCATTCCAAGATATGATAAATGATGTGTTGTATGGTCTTTACCGCCAACAAAAGGTGAGGTTTTTTTTGATAATCTTTTAATAAATACAGTAGTAGTATCTATTATTGGGATTGAAAATATTAATAAAACTGAAATTATTTGTTTGGAAAAAAAATGAATTTCATTAGTATAATTAATATTCCAAAAATAAATAATTCCTGTTGCTGCTAAAAAACCCCCTAAAAACTGACTTCCAGTATCACCCATAAACATTTTTGATGGATGCCAGTTAAACCTTAAAAAACCAATTAAAGCGGCAAGTAATCCAATAAAAATCAAAATATGTGGATTTTGAAAATCATTTTGAATAAAAATGTTTACAAGCATACAAATAATGATGGATGCTGAAACAGAAGTAGAGATAGCATCCATGTTATCTAACATATTAATAGAATTCATTATGCCAACAACCCATAAAAGGGTTAATATGTAATCAAGATAAAAGTTGTTAAAAAAATGAATGCTTGTTCCAGTAAAAATCAAAATAAACCCACAAGTCAATTGTGTGAAAAACTTTAAAAATGGTTTTGTATTATATGCATCATCAAACAAGCCCATTAAAAATCCCAGAGTACTAGAAAGTAGGATTCCCAGAAATTGAGAATTTAAAAAAAATTGACTTTTTTCAAAAATAAAGGAATAAGAGATTATTGATAAAAGAAATATAATATAAAAGGTTATCCCTCCTAAAGCTGGTTTGGTTTGTGAAGCCCAACGAATTACCCTGTCTTCATTGTTGTGAATACCAAGTGTTTTGGCAAATTTTAAAAATAAACCATTAATAAGTATAGAAAATCCGAAAGAACAAATAAAAAAGAAAATATAAATTATTTGTAAATAGTATTCAGATTTTATTAGAGATTGAATATAGGTAATCATATCAATATAACAAAGAATAATATTAAAATTTACTTATAAAATCAGCAAATCGCTTCCCTTTTTTATCCTTTTCTGAAATTGTTGGATTTTCTACGTCCCAAGAAATATTTAGATCCTTGTCATTCCAAAACAAAGTGTCATCAGCTTCTTTATTATATATATTGCTACATTTGTAAGAGAAAATCGTATTGTCTTCAAGTGTTAAAAATCCATGAGCAAAACCAACAGGTATATATAGCATCTTTTTTTCAATACCATCAATTATTATTGAAAAATTCTTGCCATAAGTTGGAGATTTTTTTCGTAAATCTACAACTATATCAAGCACTTTTCCTTTAACTACACGAATAAGTTTGCTTTGAGCATAAGGAGGATGCTGAAAATGCATTCCTCTTAATACACCTTTGTTTGATTTTGACTGATTGTCTTGAACAAATTCATCTTTAATCCCAATCTTTTTAAAAACACCTTTGTTATATGACTCAAAAAAATAACCTCTTTCATCTTCAAAAATATTTGGAATTAATATTAAAACACCTGAAATATCTGTATTAATTACTTTCATTATCCTTTTTTAAATTTAAAAAACTGTAAAATTCTATAAAAAATATTTTGTCTTTTTTCGTCATCAAAGTAACCATATCCATAACCATTAGAATAACTTTTTGTTTTACCATAGGATAGATTATGAATATCCACTCCGTTAAGTATAATCGATAGGTTGTGAATATTATTATCATCTATTAGATGATCAACATTAGAAATATAGCTCCTTTTTGAAAAATTTGATTTAAGAACATATATTGGGTAATCTGCTTTAATTAAATTCTTAATACCATCAGTTACCAAACCTACTGGAGGATTATCAATAATTATAAAGTCGTATTTAGATTTTAGTTGAATTATAAGGTCATCCATACGCTGATTCATAATTAATTCAGATGGATTAGGGGGAATTGGACCCGCAGGAATAAAATCAAGATTTTTTAAATCAGTATGATTTAAACAGTCTGCCAGTGTTTTATGCCCAGCTAAAATTGAACTAATTCCACACTCATTTTCTGAGCCAAATTCAGTATGTATTTTAGGTTTACGCATGTCTAAATCAAGAATGATAACTTTTTTATCAGAAAAAGCAAGAATTCCAGCTAAATTTATTGAAATAAAGGTTTTTCCTTCTCCTGATACTGTTGATGTTATTGCTATCACTTTTGGACCAGGTTCATTTGAAATGAATTGCAGATTCGTTCTTACAATTCTTAATGATTCTGCAAGTAATGATTTTGGTTTTTTATCAACAATCATTTGTGACTTTGGTATATCATTTTTATATTTTGGTAAAATACCTAGTATGGATGCATTGGATTGTTTGGTTATATCTTCAATAGATTTTATTTCATTATAAAAAAGATAAATCAGCAAAACTATTATTAAACTTAGTAAAAATGCAGCAATTATTCCAGTAAAATAAATTTGTTTTTTTTTTGGTGAAACAGGATGGGTTGGAGGAGTAGATTTTTCTAAAATTATATTTTGCGAAACATAGCCTGCTTTCATTATTGAATATTCTGCTCTTTTTTCAATAAGTTGGTTATGAAACTGTTCAGTTATAGAATATATTCTTTGCAAACGGTTTAATTCTACAGTATTGAAATCACCAGATTTAGAATTGATAAGGTTTTCGTAATTATGTATTTTTTCTTTAAGTTCTAATTTGCGGTGTTGAAGATTATTCTTTAGAGATTTTATACTCTCTATAAGTAGCTTTTTTTGTATATTTATTTGATAATTAATTGAAGCAATTTGGCTGCTATTTTGGGTTACTTCATAAAGAAGTTGTTCGCGCTTTAATAGTAAATCTTGTAATGTATTTAACAAACCAGATATTGTACCTTGGAAATCACTTCCGGCAACTGATGCAATTAATTTATAAATATCAATATCTTCCGAAGCATTAATATTTGTCTCAACTTCATTTAGCATGTTCTCTTCCAGTTCAATCTTGGATAATTGAGTTTCAAGCTCACTTTGACGAGAAAACAAAGTTGGTACAATATCTAACTTGAAAGTATCTATTTTGTTTGTTTTTTTGAACTTTTCTAATTGATTCTCTGATTCTGCAAGTGTATCATAAATACGGTTTAACTGCTTATCAATAAATTCGATAATTTTATTAGTACTTTCAGCTTTTTTTTCCTTATCAAAATCTAAAAATTCTTCTGCTATTGCATTTACAATGTCTGAGGCTTTTTGTGCATTTTCATCTCTAAAAGTAATACTTACAGTTTTAGCAGCATCATTCATAATGCCTATATTGAGATGTTTCACACAATTAGAAACATTGGTTGCTGGATTATTAATAATAAAATAATAGTTATCTGAACCTAAAATGCTGCCTTTATTAATAACTGCTTCGAGATTGATAATTTGAAAACTTAAATCAACTTCATTTAATATAATTTTTTCATAAATGTTAAAACTTTTTTCAATTTTAGCATTATTATCAATATGATAGGAAATTTTTACTTGTTTGTTATCTGTAAAATTAACAAAAATAGGGACTCCATAAATTGATGAGTTTTTAATGGTGTAACTCACTTGATAGGGTGAATTTTTATAAAGCTCAAAGTTAAGAAGACGACCCTCCACAAAATAAGTTACATCTAAAGGAAGTTTTGCAAAAACTCTTTGAAGAAAAACAGAAGAACGCATCAATTCTATTTGTTTTGCAAGATTATTGTCTTCTTCAAAACTAAGGTTTTCTGGTTGGAAAATTTTTCTTGCTTCATTGTCATTGTTTAATTGAATGATGGCATATGTTTCGAAAATGGCAGGTGTATAACGCAAATATAGAAATGCTGATGAAATAGCTAAAGCAAAAAGAATTCCAAAAAGCAGAAGATTTTTTTTAGCAAGAAATAAAAATAACTTTATGTTAATTTCATCATTGATATTAGAAAACTTTTTTTCCTGCATGTTATTTAAATAAGCTATAAATCAATAATGTTGTTGACAATAAAGTAAGATAAGGTGCAATGTTTTCGAGTATTCGTTGAGCCACTTTGGGTCGTGGTTCAACATAAATTATATCATTTGCCTGTAATACCAAATTAGACGCTTTCATCCCATCAATGGTTGATAAGTCAATTAAATAAATTTGGGGGTTATGAAGATCTCCTCTAATAAGTTTTATTTTGTGAGCTTTCCCATCACTTATTCCTCCTGTCAGCGCAAGTGCCTCAATAAGAGTTGTGTTGGTGTTTGATAGTGGAATTACAGTTGATGTTCCTCCTTCGCCACCAGGGAAAATAATTACACGATTGTTTGTAACTTTTAATTGGACAAAAGGTTTGTTATAAAACTTTGCATATTCAGTTTCAAGATTTTTTTCTGCTTCACGTAATGTTAAACCACTTAATTTTTTACGTCCCAAAATTGGAAGTTTAACATTTCCATCAAATTCAACCTGATAGGTAATGATATTAATAAGGTTTTGGGTATTAGAATTGGCTTCTAATGGATTAATCAATTTTTCCCCATCATTAGTAAATAATTTAAATATTAATTCGTCATTTGGCACAATTTTATATTCAGGTTTTATTGTGTCCTCCTTAAATGATGAATAAGGATAGTTTTTAGTTCTCAGCATCTGACTGGGATTTAAGAGCCTGCAAGATGTTAATAGAAAAAGCAAAATAAATATAAATAGAATAAAAAACCTTTTCATTAAGCAATATTTATTGCTCAAAAGTAATAAAAAATTATTATTCTCTTATTTATTTATGAAAAAATCAAGGAAGTAAACTATAATAGAGATGTTTCATATCGTCTATAAGACGTGAATAATGATATTTGTTTTTAACAAAATTCCATCCTTCAACACTTAACTCTTTACGAAGTATATCGTTTTCAACCAACAATAAAAGATTATCTGCAAATGCATTAAAATTATTTGACTCTGAGAGCAATGCTGTTTTATTTTTTATTACAACATCTTCAATACCTCCAACTACAGTTGTAATTATAGGTTTATTTGAAGCTTGTGCTTCAATTAAACTAACAGGAGTTCCTTCATTTAAAGAAGTAAGAGCGATAATGTCCATTCCTGCATTTACCCAATCTGCGTCTTTAATCCAAGATGTAAATGTTAGCGTTGCTTTTTGAGCTATATCTATATTTGTATTAAAATCAATATTTAACTCCGTTGCTTTGGTCTCAATTTTAACTTTATCTTCGCCATCACCAACGATAAAAGCTCTTATTTTTTTTGTGGTATTTTTTTTAAGAATATTAATAGCTTCAAGAAACATTGTATGATTTTTTATAGGAACAATTCTTCCAATTATACCTATTGCTATCTCGTCATCATCAATGTTATATTTTTTTCTAAAATCTTTTCTTTTTTCATCCATGTTTTCTCTAAAACGACTCAAATCAAATCCAAGGGGAATAACTTCAACTTTATCTTTATGACATATTTTATATTTAACTGTTAAATCGAACTTTTGTTTTTCTGAAATTGCAATTATTTTAGAACTTTTTTTTGCAAGATTCCTTTCAATTCTTTTATAAAATGATGCTTGAATATTATTGAAGTAAGCATCAAAAACATGACCATGAAAAGTGTGTACAATTACAGGAACCTTCTGATTAAGTGCAGCATACCTACCTAATGCACCTGCTTTTGAAGCATGTGTATGAACAATGTCAGGTTTAAATTTTTTTATTATTGATTTAATTTTATGATAAGCAATATAATCATTTTTGGGATTTATTGATCGTTTCATTTCAGAAATAACTAAAGGATCTAAATCTAGATTGCGAACAATAAATTCCGAATTCTCTTCTGAAATTTCTTTTTCTCCACCTACTAATAGTGTTTCAAATTCCGGAGCAAGGTATTTAGAAAGATATGCCGCATTATATGTAGGTCCTCCTAAATTAAATCTGTTTATTATTCGTAAAACTTTTGGCATAACTTTGATATTATTTTGGATTATGCAAATTTATGTAGAAAATAACAAGAAAAGAGAGGTTGATTAACCCTCTCTTTTAAAATAATTATCTTTTTGAATTAAATAATTAGCAACCCAATGTTGCTACCATAACTGCTTTAATAGTATGCATGCGGTTTTCAGCTTCATCAAAAACAATAGATGCTTCCGATTCAAAAACATCATCTGTTACTTCCATCCCATTTAATCCATATTTGTTAAAAATATCTAAACCAATTTTAGTTTCTTTATTATGAAATGCAGGAAGACAATGTAAAAATTTTACCTTTGGATTTCCTGTTTTAACAACTAATTCTTTATTTACCTGATATGGTTTAAGCAATTTAATTCGTTCTTCCCAAACAGAATCAGCTTCTCCCATTGATACCCATACATCAGTATATAAAAAATCGACTCCTTTTACTGCTTCGTCAACATTCTCTGTAATTGTAATTTTAGCACCTGTTTGTTTTGCTATTTCTTTGCATTTACTAACAAGTTCTTCGCTTGGTTGACATGCTTTTGGAGCTGCTGCACGGAAATCCATACCCATTTTTGAGGCACCAACTAACAATGAGTTTCCCATATTGTTACGAGCATCACCTAAATAACAAAAAGAGATTTTATTAAGAGGTTTATCACTATGTTCTTTCATTGTCATTAAATCAGCAAGAATTTGAGTAGGATGAAATTCAGTAGTTAACCCATTCCATACTGGAACTCCTGCATATTTTCCTAATTCTTCAACAATATCCTGTCCATAACCACGATATTCGATACCATCGTACATTCTGCCAAGAACTCTAGCAGTGTCTTTCATTGATTCTTTTTTACCAATCTGAGAACCACTTGGACCAAGATAAGTAATATGAGCACCTTGATCTAAAGCAGCAACCTCGAAAGCACAACGTGTACGAGTAGAATCCTTTTCGAATATGAGTGCAATGTTTTTACCTTTTAACCTTTGTTGTTCGGTACCAGCATATTTGCTTTTTTTAAAATCAGCAGATAAGTCGAGCAGAAATTGAATTTCAGCTGGAGTAAAATCAAGAAGTTTTAAAAAATTTCTGTTTCTTAAATTGAATGCCATTGTTTTAGTATTTATAATTTATTAATTATTTTTTTTGCAAAAATACATAATCCCTTTTTATAATCAAAAATTTAAAATGAAAGCTTGATTGTAAGTTAATAACAAGAAAAAAGAGAAGACTTAATATTAAAAGTCTCTAATATTAATCCTCACAACTACGGGCTATCCATATATTATCTTCTATTCCAAGATTTTTGGATATTTTGCGTGCTAATACAAATAAGTAATCAGACAAACGATTAAGATATTTTATTAATAATTCATCAATTTCGTTGTTTTCACTCAAAAGTATGACCAATCTTTCTGCTCTGCGGCAAACACATCTGGCAATATGACAGTAAGATACAATTGTATGACCTCCTGGAAGAATAAATGCAGTTAGTTTAGGTAATGATTCATTCATTTTATCAATTTCGTTTTCAAGCAAAGTAATATCTGAAAGTTTAATGCATGGTAGTCTTTTTAAAACTTCTTTTTTTTCAGATGCAAGCATTGATTCAATACTAAAAAGACGATCCTGTATCTCTTTTAATTTTTTTTTATATTGGTGTTCAATTTCTTGATCACTTATTAAACCAATATAAGAGTTTAATTCATCTACGGTACCATAAGCTTCTATTCGTTCATGGAATTTTTTAACTCTTGTCCCCCCCAATAAGGAAGTCATACCCTTGTCACCTGTTTTTGTATAAATCTTTTTTTCTTCTTTCATTAAATAAATATGTTTTGTTATTAAAATATAGCTATTTTAATTGAACTTTACAATTTAATATATAGGTTTAGTTAAAGTATTAAATCCAGATTGCTTTTCTAGTTAGTAATCTTTAGCAATAAATTTTCAATATATATGGTATTATGATCTTGATAAGCGTTGTGAAAGATCAATTATATGGTCGAGGTAGTTTTTATCAAGTTCTAATTTTTCTGCTAAAAGTAAACATAAGTTGTACTCTCTTTCGTGAATTTCTCCATCAACCATGGTCATATAAACAGCATCCCCAAGCTGTTCTTCACGATCAATTTTATTCATAGGGATAAGGAATTCCAGTTCACCTGCATTTTTTAAAACGCTGTCAACTTCCTCAGTTGGAAATCCAATTTCTATTGCTCTCTCGTATAAAAATTCTTTTTCTTCATCATCTAACATTCCATCAGAAAGTGCTACGGCAATTAAATTATGGAAATGTTCTACTTTTATTTTACGTTCATTGCTTGCGTCTGTCATTTTAAAAACTTTTTAAGGTTTAATCTTAAAACAAATCTACATAAACTTTTTATAAATTCCAAATCTTTAGATTAACAAAAAAACCTCACTTAACAAAGTGAGGCTTTTAGATTAAAAAACTTTAATGACAATAAACTATGCTAGTTTAACATTTACTGCATTTAATCCTTTTTTCCCTTCCTGAAGTTCGAATGTTACTTTGTCGTCTTCTCTAACTTTGTCAACAAGCCCAGAAGCATGTACAAAATATTCTTTTTCAGTTTCGGAGTCTTTAATAAATCCAAAACCTTTGGATTCGTTAAAAAATTTTACTTTTCCTTCTTTCATGTAATGTAATGATATTAATTTTAAAAACTTTGCAAATATATAAAAAATAAATAGATTTATTCCTTTTTTTTTTCGTTAAATTATTCTAAAAGTGATGAATACTTTTGTAATCTTCTGTTTCCATAGGATTACAATTAAAATTATTTTTTAAAATCTAATATGAATTTAAAAGCAAATTATTTAATTTGTGATATTATTATAGATTAGCTTTCTAAAATAATTATTTTTTCAATCTTATCACCTTGTTTGATATTGTCAATTATGTCCAATCCATCATAAACTTTGCCAAAACAAGTGTGTTGACGATCTAAGTGAGATGTGTTTTCTCTGCTATGACAAATAAAGAACTGCGAACCACCCGTATCTCTTCCTGCATGAGCCATAGATAAAACACCTCTGTCATGATATTGGTTATCACCATTCAATTCGCATTTTATAGTATATCCTGGCCCACCTGATCCTGTTCCTTTTGGACATCCACCTTGTATAACAAAATCAGGAATTACCCTATGAAATGTTAAACCATTGTAATAGCCTTGTTTTGCTAATTTTACAAAGTTTGCCACTGTATTTGGAGCGTCTTTTTTGTAAAAATCAACTTTCATAACTCCTTTTACAGTATGAATTTCTGCTCTTTCCATTTAAATTATTTTTAATGATTATATAATTGAATTATTTGAGATTAATATGAGTATATGGTCTTTTCAATAAATCATTCCGCATGATTAAATTCGTTTTTCTTCGGGAAAACAAGAGAAGCAATTATACTTATAGCAAGTATTCCTATGATTACATATAATGAATGAACGGTTGTAAATCCAATTTCTTTAAGCCATGTATGAAAAATCATTTTCACTCCTATAAATGTCAGCAATACTGCTAGTCCAACTTTTAGATAATGAAAAACATTCATAACATTTATAAGTAAGAAAAACAAAGAACGTAAACCTATTATAGCAAAAATATTTGAAAAGAAAACAATATAAGGGTCTTTAGTAATTGAAAAGATAGCAGGGACAGAATCAACTGCAAAGATTAGATCGGTAAATTCAATTACAAGTAATACAATGAATAAAGGAGTGAGTAATCTTTTGCCTTTTCTTCTAATAAAAAAATTTTTGCCTACATAGCGAGGAAATACGGCAAAATGTTTAGCCGCAAATTTAACAATAGGATGTTTTCCTGTTTCAAACTTTTCATCTTTATTTCGACTCAAAAACATTTTAATTCCAGTAAAAATCAGAAACCCTCCAAAAACGTACAAAATCCATGAAAAATTTTGTATTAATGCAGATGCAGTGAAGATAAACAGAAAACGCATAATGATTGCGCCTAAAATTCCCCAAAAAAGCACATCATGATAATATTTTTGTGATACACTAAATGCCATAAAAATCATGATCATTACAAAAATATTATCAACTGAAAGAGAATACTCAATCAGATAACCTGTAATATATTCTAATGCGAGATTTTTATTATATAGCTCAATACTTTCTTCTAGATCATTTGGGTTTATTGTAATCAGGTGTTCGTATTTGTCAACTAAGGTTTGAATTCCTTCTATTGAATCTACTCCATGTATCATATTTCCTTTAAACATTAAAAAGAAATAGAAAGCAACACCAAAAGAAATCCATATAATAGTCCACATTAATGCTTCTTTAAATGGTAATACATGGCTTTTTTTATGAAACAGACCTAAATCCATTAACAATAAAGAGAGGATAAATATAATAAATCCTGAAAAGAACAGTAATTCGTTTAAACTCATATGTTGTGTATATTTATTTTAAGGATGGGTTTGAAACTTTTCCTAAGAATAAAATGCAATTATTAATATTGTCTTTTATTAAAAAAATAAAAGGATGATTCACATTAAAATCAATAGGATCTTTTGGAGGACCAGATTTTTCAATCAGAACAACAGCAGTAGATCCTGCGGCTTCAGTTCCTGTTTCATTAACATTTATAAATGTTTTATGAATAACTTTATCTATTTTCAAATCAGTTTTTCCAGTTATTCCTGAAAAATCAGCTTCATTGGTAAAAGTTATTGGCATCCCCAATGCAGAAAGAACATCTTTTAATTCAAATTCTGAAATCATATTAAATTTTGGAAGATTTAAATTGATTCTTTCAAATATCATTGAATTTGTTAACTCTTCTATTTGTTTCCAATTCATAAATTTTTCAATACCTGCTATTCCATCTTTCTTTTTTGGCAATAAAATGATCATACTTGCACTTCTGTTTTTATAAGGAATATCAATTAATTGAAAATAGTCATTTTCTAAATATCTGTATTTTTCAACAATATTCATAAAAGGAACACTAACATTGTTTTTTCCATCAATCAGAAAGTTATTGTTTTTTGTTTTTTTGCTGTCAAATTTATAATCCCAGGTACCATTAAAATATATTGCATTAACAATAACTAATCTTGTTAATTGGGTTAAAACATTTGGTTTTATTAATTGTTTTATTTTATTGTTTGTTTGCAATTCAACCCATTTGTTAATATCTAAACGACTTTTTTCTGTTTGTTTTTTAAAATCTGCTTTATTAACACTTGTCTTGTAATATGTATTAATAAAATCTAAATATTCTTTTAAAAAAACATAATCTTTCTGTATCCATAATGAATTTGCAATTTTTAAATCTAAGCCTTTTTTGTTAAGTAATATCAAACTATCAATTAGCGTTTTAAATTCTTTATGAAAATTCTTCTGATTTAAATTGAAATGTAATACATTGCTCATTTGTTTTTCAGTTTCTGTTTTTGCACCAGCATAAGTCATTGCTAAAGCTGCAGAAATACTAATCGGAGCCATAAAAACATTTTCTTTATCTTTTCCTGATTTTAAAAATAACTCAAATGCAAAAGTATTATTACCATCAACAACTGTTTGATTTTGTAAAGCATCATTTGCTGATATAATCAAATTATTGTTTTGACTAAAAAGTTTAGCTTGAAATGTAATTATACAGATAAAAATAAAAACAAATGTTTTCATAATAATGATTTATTTTATAGATTAATAGAATGACAAACCTACATAAATTTTGGGAAATTAGCAAATTCAAAATTAAAATTCAAAAGGTTTTACTTTTAAAAAAGTGTTAATTCATTGACAATTATATTATGAAAAACATTAAAAAGGAACTTGATTCTTTACATTGTTTTAAAATAATCGGAAGGATTGTTTTTTTAATTATTTTTGCACCTTAATTTAATAAAACCCTATTTTATTTGATTTTTCATAGAAAGATATGACTTATTTTACTGAATTTACAGGATCAAATGTGTTTTTAGCTTTACTTATTGTTTATATTATAAGTGTTTTAATTCAATTAATTTATTATTGGTTTGTATTTGGAAAGCTTGCCTTTTATAAAAAGAAATATATTCCTAATACCCAGCTTTCACCTGTTTCTGTTATTATTTGCGCACGTAACGAATCTGTCAATTTAAAAAAGTACTTACCACTTATACTTGAACAGGATTACCCGGAATATGAAGTAGTGGTAGTTGATGACAATTCTGATGATGAAACGTTTTTTCTCATAAAGGATCTTTCTGTAATATATCCTCATCTCAAATATGTAAAGAAAGAAGAAAGTGTTAATTTTTTTAAAGGAAAAAAGTTTGCATTGGCATTGGGAATAAAATCTTCAAAAAATGATTTGCTATTGCTTTCTGATGCCGATTGCTATCCTAAAAGTAATCAGTGGTTGCGTAAGATGCAACAACAATTCTCATCAACACACGAAATTGTGCTTGGCTATGGTGCTTATGAAAAACGCAGAGGTTTTTTAAATATGCTTATCAGGTATGATACCATAATGACTGCCTTACATTACCTTTCTTTTGCGTTAATTAAAATGCCATATATGGGTGTTGGAAGAAATCTAGCTTATACAAAATCTTTGTTTTATAAGAATAAAGGGTTTACTTCTCATTATAAAATTCAATCGGGTGATGATGATTTGTTTATTAACCAATGTTCTTCTAATAGAAATACTACTATACAGATTGATGAAGAAGCACACACTGTTTCATTTCCAAAAACTACTTTTAAACAATGGTTCTTTCAAAAGAAAAGACATTATTCTACCGGTAGGTATTATAAGTTTAAACATAAAATATTACTTACACTATTTCCATTTAGTCAGTTTGCATATTATACACTATTGATTATATTGTTGGTGTTCCAAATTAAAATAGAGATTGTTATAGGGCTATTGTTAATTAAACTATTAACACGAATATTTATATTGAATAAATGTTTAAATATTTTAAAGGAAAAAAAATTATTATTAATTTCGCTGCTGGTAGAAATATTTTTTGTTATATTTAACCCGATTTTACACTTATCAAATATTATTCGCAAGCAAAATAAATGGAAGAAATAGGCTCGCATTTTACCGAAAAAGCATTACGAGATTATAAATTGGTTCGTATTGCCTTGGAAACTGGCGACCAAAAAGCCTATGCAGAATTAATGGGCTATTATAAAGACTCTATTTATTTTATGCTTCTAAAAATGACCAACAATCAGGATGATGCTGATGATCTCACGTTGGAAACCTTTGGTAAAGCATTTAAAAACTTGCATCAATATACTCCCGACTTTGCTTTTAGTACATGGCTTTTTAAAATTGCTTCAAACAATTGCATCGATTTTATTCGTAAAAAGAAAAAGAATACCTTTTCAATTGATATCCCTATTGACGATAATTTTGGAAGTGATATAGCCCAGAATATCCCTTGTAAAGGTCTTGATCCAGAAGAGAAATTTATAAAAAAACAGAAAATTAAGCTAATGCACGAACTTGTTGACAAGCTTAAACCAAAATATCGAAAACTTATTGAATTGCGCTATTTCAAAGAATTTTCTTATGAAGAAATTGCAGCCGAATTGAATATGCCACTTGGCACTGTTAAAGCACAATTATTCAGAGCAAGAGAGTTTCTTTGCAATGTTCTCAAAGATTCACACGAAAGTATTTAGTAAAAACCCATAATTTATTTACTATTTTTTCAATGGATATAACTGTTAAAGAAAAGTTTATTTTATTGTGGAAAAAGTATTTTGGAGAAACCGAACTTCCTATTACTTTTTATTATACTGAAAAAATTGATATAACTGAAAAAGCAAATCCATTAAAAGGACATAGTTGTCTAATTTGTGAACTGGCTAAAGTTCGGAAAGGACAATCGATTTCATACAATGCTGATGCAATTTCTTGTGGAGGTGCCAAACGTTATCTTGGTTATTCGAATGATATTCGTCCTAACTTTGAGTATTTTCTTTCTTGTGGAATACCGGGTGTAATGGAAGGCGAACGTTATGTTAGAACTCCGGAAATGGTTAAAGAGATACAAAAGAATCAAAGAACGTTACCAATTGAAGGAAAGAACATCATTTTTAAACGTTGGGATAATTTGATTGAAGAAGATACGCCGGAAGTTGTTATTTTTTTTGCAAAACCTGATGTGCTTTCAGGTTTGTTTACTTTGGCTAACTTCGACCAAACAGAACCCAATACTACTTTTGCTCCTTTTGGTGCAGGTTGTGGTTCTATTATTCATTATCCATTTTTAGAAAAAGATCAAATAAGACCACGTGCTGTAATTGGAATGTTCGATCCGTCTGCACGTCATTGTGTTCCTGAAAATACATTAACATTTGCTCTTCCAATGGTTAAATTTCTGAAAATGATAGACTATATGGAAGAAAGCTTTCTTATAACAGATACATGGAAAACTGTTAAAACCAGAATAGACAAAGAAAATAAATGAGAATAGATATTCTTACCATATTTCCTGAGATGTTCGATAGTCCTTTCGGGCATTCTATTATTAAAAGAGCAAAAAACAAAGGGATAGTAAAAATTTTTATACATAATATAAGGGATTATTCTCTCACCAAAAACAAAAACGTTGATGATTATGCTTTTGGAGGTGGGGCTGGTATGGTTATGATGATTGAACCGATAGCGCTTTGCATAGAAAAACTAAAATCGGAAAGAACTTATGATGATATAATTTATATGAGTCCTGATGGTGAGCTTCTCAATCAATCTATTGCCAATCATTTATCAATGTATAATAATTTGATTATTTTATGTGGACATTATAAAGGTATTGACGAAAGAGTTCGTGAAGCATATATTACAAGAGAAATTTCTATTGGTGATTATGTGCTGTCAGGGGGAGAGTTGGCTGCTGCTGTTCTTTGCGATTCCATTATTCGGGTAATCCCCGGAGTACTGAACGATGAAACTTCTGCATTATCAGATTCTTTTCAAAACGATTTATTGTCTCCGCCTGTTTATACTCGACCTGCAAATTACAAGGGAATGAAAGTCCCAGACATTTTATTGTCTGGGAATGAAAAAGAAATTCAAAAATGGAAAATGAGTAAAGCGATGGAACGCACCGCTTTACGTAGACCAGATTTATTATCTGATGATGATTAATTAAAAAATTTCTTACTTCTATTTTTGATTTTTATTTTTGTAATTTAGTTGTTGTAATAAGTATTTTTTAAATTCTCTTTCTGCTTCATTCAGCTTGGCTAATTTTTTAATTGGCAGCACTTCCTTGTATTTTATTAAATATGTTTTCCGTAAGTCAAGCATTTCCTGAGCCTGAATTATTTGTTGATTTACCAACTCTTCTGCTTCTTTATCTGTCATTACTTCAATCTTCTTTTTTATTGTGTTTTCTTTATGCTTTGTTTCCAATTCTTGTTTCTTTGCACTGAATTCATTATAAACAGGCCAGAACTTTTCTGCTTCTGCTGTTGTTAAATCAAGATACTTGGTAATAAATGATACTTTCTGGGTTTCTATCATTTCTTTTTTCTTTTGTTTGTCTGGTCCTTTCTGAGAAAAACCATAATTGATTGTTGTAAACAAGATCAAAGCCATTGCTAACAATCTTAAAGCTATTTTGTTTAAAATAATTGTTTTCATATAATATAGTTTTAAATTAAAATTCGTTTTCATTGTTATCGTCACTTTCATCAATAAGGTAATTTATAATATCATCTGTATTTAAATATATGTCATCAATTAAATTAATTGAGGGAATATCAATTTCAGAATTATTTGTTAAAGCCTCTGTTAGCAATGATTCGTCATCATCGTCAATATTAGCATTCTGAATAAAATCCTGACTACTATCATTATAACTTATGTTTTTATTTGTTTTGGGTTCATCATTATTGTTTCTGATTAAAACAAGTATGCCAAAAAACAATAGTAAAACAACCATAACATATCGTATAACATATTTTGGGTTGAAAAACGAAGGTATTTTGGGTTCTTTTTGCAGGTCGTTACATTTTTGTTGAATGATTGACGGTAATTGTTCAAAATATTCATCAGGCTCATGCATTCCATTGCTTTTGTTGATCTTCGACAAAATGGGAGCAATATTATTTAATGATTCTTTTTCTATGTTATTTTCTACAAACATTAATATATTTTTTATTATGACCTTTTAAAAAGGATAAGGTTTAATTTTCTTTTAAATATTTTTCAATTTTTTTTACACTTAAATGATAAGATGCTTTTAAAGCTCCGACAGAAGTTCCTAAAATTTCAGCCATATCTTCATATTTTATGTTCTCAAAATACTTCATATTAAAAATAAGACGTTGTTTTTTAGGTAAACCTATTATTGCTTTTTGTAGCTTTCTTTGTATTTCATCTCCTTTAAAAAAATGATCATCATCAATTTTGCTGGCAAGTTCTTTTTCTACATTGATCATCGGTATAAATAAAAAAGTTCTTTTTTGTTTAAGAAATGTTAAAGTTTCGTTCGTTGCAATTCGATAAATCCAAGTATATAACCTAGATTCATTTCTAAAATTATTGATATTTCGCCATATCTTAATAAAGATATTCTGAACCACATCATTGGCGTCATCATGATCTATAACCATTCTTCTAACATGCCAATATACTTGTTTTTGATATTTCTTAACCAGCAAACTTAAAGCATAGTTAGGATTGTCTTTAAACAGATCGAGGATTTCTTCATCAGAAAATTCAGACATCTTTATTATAAAGAATTAGATATAATATAAAAGTAAAAATTATTTCATCAAAAAAGTAATGTTTGTCTTGATGAATATGTTTGTATGACAATTTTTATCTTTCAAGGTTTAATTGTTTTTAAAATAAAATTTTAAGCGTTATAAAACTTGTCATTTTTGCAATAGGGGCTTATTTTAGGCGAATTATTTCTTACCCGCCAAAACACAATGAATAATATAATAAGCCTAGAAAGATAATATAATAATGATTGCTTTCTGAGTTTTAAAAGAAAAAGGTTGAACTAATTAATTATTAATTTCCCGTTTGTTTCAATTTCTTTGTTTTCGTTGGTAATGGAATAGAAATAAGAGCCTGAAATGATCGATTTTATATCAATTGTTTGCTGTCCTTTGTTTACAAAAAAACTATCAATTACTATATCTCCTTTAAGGTTGGTAAGTGTGAAATAGATGTCTTTTTCTGAATGGATATTAATGATATCATCTGCCGGATTTGGAAATATTTCTATTTGGGATGTTGTATTGGTTTCTATTTTTATACCAGAAGAATTATATGCCTGTGCAAAATATAAGGTAGCTGCTGTAGATGCTTTTGCCAATTCTTTTACACTTAGCGGATCCATATGGATAAGTATGTCTCCGGTTGTGTGATTGTATGGATTTTCATTATACTCATAATACCCGGTAATAATTTCTCCGTTTTGCTCGAAAGGCATATAATCGGAACCATAAGCATTAGAAATTTGGGTTTGCAAACTTGAATAAAGTTGAGTTAATGTTGCCAATGTATCTGTATATGCAGAAGAAATTGGATTGTTTTGCGATTGACCCGATTCGTCTCTTTCGCACTTAATGATATTATTTGCCATTCCTGCTGTTCCACCAACCATATCAATATTCAGAAGCAATTTTATATCAAGATTTTCAGGGATAACAGTATTGTTAACATAATAATGACTACCAACCAAGCCAGATTCTTCTGCTGTAAAATGAATAAATTTAATAGAGTATTTGGTATTTATATTTTTCAGCAAACGGGCAACTTCCATAAGAATTACTGTTCCACTACCATTGTCATCTGTGCCAGGACAATTCGCAGCATCATAATGTCCATCAATTATAAAGTATTTGTTTGGATATACTGTTCCTGTCTTGGTAACAACTATATTATAAAGCTGGTTTCCTGAATATGTAAATGTATCTACCTTTATATCGGTATAACCTAAATAATGATAATAATTAATAATCCAACGGGCAGTATTTTTTAATGACTGAGAAGAAATTCCTTTGTTTCCAAAGTTTTCAAAGGTTTGCAATTTGCTATATATAGTGTCGTAATTTACCCCTCCTGTTATACCCTGATAATAAGTATTTATTGTCTGGCTTTTTAATGTGGGAATTGATAAAAAAATAAAAATAAAAAATAATTTAAATGCCTTCATCTTTAATTTGATCATTGTGTTAATTAATAAATAATTCATTGAGGGGTTTTCTTTGTTGTATGGCAATTTCTCTTTCTTTTAGTTTTTCCGAAAGTAAATCAGGGTTTCCCAAATAACCAATAGCGATCATTGTTATTGGTTCTAAGCCATCAGGTATATCGAATTCTTTTTTCACAATTTCAATAGAAAAACCTGCCATATTGTGAACATAAAGACCAAGTGATGATGCTTGGATCGTTAAATTGCCAATTGCCAACCCCAGATCGTGCATAGCCCATTTGTTTTTTTCATTGTTTTTTTCAAAATGGGTTTTAATAAAAGAAATTACTAAAACGGGAGCAGTACCAGCCCAAAGTTTATTCGCATCAACCAGACAGTTGAATAATTTATTATATTTGTCTTTGTCTGATTTGTCTGCATAAATAAAACGCCAGGGTTGTTCGTTCATTGCAGAAGCGGCCCATCGTGCTGCTTCAAATAAACTTAAAAGATATTCATGTTTAATTGGTTTGTCTGAAAAGGAACGTGGACTCCAACGTTTCTGAAGAAATTCATGTATAGGATGTTGAAAATCGGGTTTGGGTTTCATTGTTAATTTAATTTTTTTCTCTGATAAAAGCATTGTTATCATACTCAGCAAAAGCCATTAACAGTTCTTCTTCGGTATTCATAACAATAGGACCACGCCATGCTATTTTTTCTTTAATTGGCTTGCCTGCTATTAACAATATACCAACTCCTTCTTTACCACTTGTTATTTTTATTTTATCACCTTCCTCATACAGAACAACATGAAGGGCATTAACATTGGTTTCTTCAGCAAACATTCCATTTCCTTTATAAACATAAGTAAATACATTGTCTTCTGTATTTGTATCAAACTCAAAAGTGGTGTTGGGAGGAATAACAATATCCATAAACTTCGGATCTGCATAAATGCCTTTCACTGGTCCTTTTTTATTGTTGTATTCTCCACTTATTATTTTAACTTTTACTTTGTTTTCGGTTATTACTTCTGGGATTTCTTCGTGAGCAATGCCTTGGTATGCAGGTGAACACATTTTGTTATCTGATTTGAGATTTACCCATAATTGAAAACCTTCTATTCCGAACAATTCGGATTTTGGCATTTCCTGGTGGATAATACCACTTCCGGCGGTCATCCATTGCACATCGCCCATTCCGATAACACTACTATTGCCAAGACTGTCGCCATGTTCAACAATGCCTTTCAACATATAGGTAACAGTTTCTATTCCACGATGAGGATGCCAGGGGAAGCCTGCCATATAATCAGCAGGATCGTCAGATTTGAAATGATCAAGCAAAAGAAAAGGATCGAACATGGGTAGTTCGTAGAAACCAAATACACGGTTTATTTTTACACCCGCTCCATCAGTTACTTTTTTGCTTGAAATTATTTTTTTCACCTTTCTGTATGTTTCCATCTAATTGGTTGGTATTGGTTAAACATATAATTGTTATATATTCAATAACAATACAACAAATTTACTACATATTTTGAAGTAATCCTTTGCTTAAATAAATTAAATTTTAAATGTGGTTGAGCTTGAATTTTTACAAAGTATAAAATCACTTCAGCATTGGGTGGTCTTATTGGTGGTTTTTTATTGATTTTAGTATAGCTATCAAAATTGCTATTACTGTTGTAACGTAAGTAAAGGGCAGTTCTAAAAATTAAAAAAAAATAGTTTCCCGCAGATTTCGCTAATTTTCGCAGATTGATTTTCAATACGTAGTGTTATTTATTCTGCGAAAATTAGCGAAATCTGCGGGAAAAACTTAATTTTTAGAACCCACCTAAATACTTTTTATTATGTGTAAATTTTTTCTTTAAGAAAGATATTTTGCAACAATAGGCATACGTCTACCCATGCCAAAAGCTTTTGAGGAAATTCTTAAGATCGGTGGGGTTTGATGCCGTTTGTACTCATTCATGTTTACCATTTTCAGAACTCTGTCAACAAGTTTTTTATCAAAACCTTGTTCAACAATTTCTTTTGGTCCTTGTCTTAATTCTATGTACAGGTATAAAAGTTTATCAAGTATGGCATAGTCGGGTAACGAATCGGAGTCTTTTTGATCGGGGCGCAATTCGGCAGATGGGGGTTTGGTGATTGAATTATTAGGAATGATTTCTTTTTCTGAATTTATAAAATTGGCTAGTTCATATACCTGGGTTTTATACAAATCGCCAAGTACGGATATTCCTCCGCACATATCTCCATACAAAGTTCCATAACCAACTGCAGCTTCGCTCTTGTTTGAGGTGTTTAATAAGATATAACCGAATTTATTGGAAAGAGCCATTAATATTACAGCTCTCACACGTGCCTGAATATTCTCTTCTGTTATGTTAAAAGGTTGATCCTTGAAATAGGGGTTTAAGGTGCTTGTTAAACTTTCGTAAGCAGCTTCAATAGGAATAATATCATATGCAACATTTAAATTTTCGGCTAACTTTTTTGCATCATCAATAGAGTGATTAGAAGAAAACTTTGAAGGAAGGAGAATGGCACGAACTTTTTCTTTTCCCAGGGCTCTTTCTGCAAGTACAAGGGTTACTGCCGAATCTATTCCACCCGATAAACCTAAAACAGTTTTTTTAAAACCCAACTTATTGAAATAATCGCTGATACCCATTATTAAAGCATCGTGTATCAACTCAATTTCCATGGGTGATTTATGATTTGATATAATTTTATCCTTTTTATCTATTTCATGAAGATCAAAAAGTTTAAAATCTTCTTTAAAAGAGGCAAGTTCGCAAACAACCTCCCCTGTTTTATTAATTACCAAAGAACCTCCGTCAAATAAAAGTTCTGTTTGTGCTCCTACATGGTTTACATAAAACAAAGGAATTTTATATTTGGAAGCATTGGATTTTAATATCTCTTTGCGTAAAATGGCTTGCTTATAATGAAAAGGGGAGGCTGCAATGTTTATCATCACATCTGGTTGCTGGCTTTTCATTTCGTCCATGGGACAAAGCGTATATAGTGGATTGTCAACAATATTCCAAAGATCTTCACATATACTTATTGCTAATTTTTTGCCTTTATGTTCAACAGTTTCAAATTTGGAGTTGGGTTCAAAATAGCGATATTCGTCAAAAATATCGTAAGTGGGCAATAGTGTTTTATGAACAATATGTTTTGTTTTGCCATCTGCAAGAAAATAAGCTGAGTTATAAAGATCTTTACCATCTTTTTTTGGGTTTTTGCTTGGCGAGCCAATTATTGCTGCAATTCCTACGCATTCTTTTGCTATGTTTTCTATGGCGTTATTGCATTGAGTGATAAAATCATTAAACTCCAGGAAATCTCTGGGTGGATAACCTGAAATAGCTAATTCGGCAAAAACAACAATATCTGCTCCTTGTTTTTTTGCTTTGTTAATTGAGTTTTTTATTTTTTGTATATTATTTTCGAAGTTGCCAATATGATAATTGAGTTGTGCAAGGGCAATTTTCATTGGAATACTCAGATTAAAAAGTTTACATTATAATCGGAGTAAAATTAGTAAAATTTGTATTAAAAATGTTTTTTTTAATAGAAAGACACAGAACTTTTTATTCTCTTTTGCGCTGAAGTAAAAGAATTACCAAACATGTAATAAGTAATCCAGAGCCTAAAAACATCTGTATATGTTTATCTTCAATAAGGCTAATAAGGTAAATGCATATTGCAGCAACAATACTGCCCAATATAAGTTTATACTTGTATGCCATACTCTGTTTTTAAGTATTCGCCAACTTCCTTTTCTACTTTTTTTTGAGCTGCAAAAAAGATAGAAAAATAAAGAATAATTGGAATTAAAACTCCCAGCATTATTATTGATAGCATAAACAACATAGTGCCTCCCATTGTTGGAAAGTTTGCAGTAACAATAATTTTATTCTTTCTTAGAATCACATTAGCACCAGCTGTAACAGATTTTTGTACTACACCAATGCTTTTTGATCTAACAATAAATTTATAATCCGGAAATTTTGTAAGTATTTTAGATTTTAAATCTTCAAAAGAAAGGCTGTTTGGTTGGATTGAGATTTTCATATATTCTTGGATTTTATAATTGGTTATTTTTTAGCATATAAAGATATATATTTTTTGAAATAGAAATACAATTTTGCTAAAAAAATTTAAAGCTGTCTATAGTAATATTTGAGCATTGATTATTTAAACGAGCATTAAACTGATTCGTTTTTATATTTTGTTTTGTTAAAATTAATATTCTTTTTTCAATTTTAAAATTAACGAGAATAGGAAACGAGTTTTTGGAGTAGGGAGTTTTCGTGAGAAAGTTGAGAGACTTGTGTTTTGAGTTGAGAAATCTCATTGCGCATTGCTAAGATTTCTTCTTTTGTTGGAATTGTTTTGTCAACCCATAAATATTGAAAGAAATTGTGGTTTAAGGCTTGTGATACAGCCATAAGTGTATTGATGGACATATCGGGTTTGGTAAGGAGCTTGTGCATTGAGGAACGGTGGTATTTTAATTTTGTAGCGAGCGATGTAATGGGGATGTGATTGTCGTGACAGTGTTTTTTGATGGTATTGCCAATTGTGTTTTTCATTGTTTTGGTTTTTTTTTGTTAGTAAAAATCTGATATTTTGTTCTTGATTGAAAAATATGTGGTTGTTTTGGAACTAAATGGCGCCGTTTTGGAATCAGATGGTGTCGTCTTGGAAACATTTGTTGTCGTCTCGGAAACAAATGGTGTCGTTTTGGATACAAATGGTGCTGTTTTGGATACAACTGTTGCCGCTTCGGAACTAAATGATGTCGTTTTGGAAACAAATAGTGCCATTTTGGATAATTTTTATCACGCAAATGTAATATTTATTATTTTATTATTAATTTTATTTATATTAATTTTTTATGTTAATTTATTATTTTATTTTTGACGATAAATTATATTTTTATATATTTAAAAAAAGATTATGAATGATATATTAGAAAACAAGATGAGCAGGGCTTTTACTCTACAGGATCTGATGAGTAAAAATAAAACAAAGTGGGAAACAAATAAGGCTATTAAAAAGGTAATGACAGAAATTGATACTTCGGTGCAGAATGTGCAAAATCTGGATGCTGAATTGCTGAAGAATAAAAAAGGAATAACAGAGGACAAGAAAAACAAACAAACTGATTTGATCAATTCTGCTTTGAAATTGCAAGCAGGGGTTTTGGCGTATGCAGCTTCTATAAATGATATTATTCTTTTAAAATCGATAGGGTTTTCGAAAAGTAAAATAGAGCATTCTCGTGATACTGTGGTTTATGATTTGTGTAAGTCGATATATGATACTGCAGAGCCATTGAAAACAGAATTGGTTGATTTTATGTTGGTGCAAGAGGATTTTGATAAGACAAAGGGGGATCTGGAAAAGTATGAGGCCAGCATGCAGGCTCCACGGACTGCTGTGAGCGAGGATAAAACTAAAAATGCTAATTTGAATGATGAGGTTAAGAAAATTGATGATCTGATAAGAAATAAATTAAATTATCTGATGTTGCCATTTAGGGCAAGTGATTCTAAATTTTATAATTCTTATAAAACTGCTTGTTTGGTGATTGAGCTTGGTAAGAGAAAAACTGTTGGTACTATAAAAATAACAGGGAAGGTAATTGATTTTGAGAGTGGAAAGTCTTTAGCAAATGTGAAAATTTGGGTAGAGGGTGTTTATGATATAAAGACAACGAGTAAAGCTGACGGGAGTTTTGAACTAACATTGAAAAATGCTGGTACTTACGTGATATTGGCTGAAAAAGAGGGTTATTATCAGGCTGAGGATAGCTTGGATGTGGAGGAAAAGAATAGTTATGAGATGAATATTGATATGGAATTGAAGGTGGGGACGGAGAGTGAATAGCATCAATTAACAATTAACAATTATCAATTAACAATTAATATTTAACAATTAGTAGAGGCCTGTAGGGGATATGAATCTGGAGGGTCTTTTTATTTACGATAGTACGGCTATGCTCACTACAAGTTTTGGATTTACAATTAAACGACCCCTATCCTAAATCCTTTCCCCTGAGA
>DYDE01000086.1 GCA_020718065.1 Marinifilum sp.
CGACATCGTTACAATGTAATCTGACATCGTTACAATGTAAGCCGACATTGTAACGATCTCAGTTTGCAAACAATATATTCAATTGAAAACAAACAATTTAATCATTGTTTTTATGAAAGTGAAAGGTATTAGTTGTTAAAAAACAATTAATTATAAACATTTTATTGTTGATTACTTTATTTTGTTGTTATTATTCTTTGTTTCAGTATATTAAATCGAAGAAAATAATAATTAACCAGCATTGTTAATAAAAACTAATTGATTGTTGTTTGATTATGAGTTACTTTTATAGTTGAATTGAAATAGAGTTTTTATAGAAAATTATATGGTTGATATAAACTGGAATATATTTAAAGCAAAATTTAATGAAAGAGAATCAATATCTTTTGAAAAGCTTGCTTATCACCTTTTTTGCTCCGAGTTCGATATAAAAAATGGTTTATTTGGATATAAGAATCAGGCAGGTATTGAAAAAGAACCTATTCAATATAATAATGACTTAATAGGTTTTCAAGCAAAATACTATGAAACCAAATTAGCAGATAATAAAAATGACATTATTGATTCTATTAAAAAAGCTAAGAGTAAAAACCCCAAATTAACTAAAATACTGTTTTATCTGAATAAAGAATTTTCCGAAAGTTCTCTTAAGGATAAAAAAGAACCTCAATTAAAAATTGAAATTGAAAAAGAAGCTAGCAAATTAAACCTTCAGATTGAATGGAGAGTTCCAAGTCATTTTGAAATACAACTTGCATTAGAAAAAAACAAAGAATTAGCGGAATTCTTTTTTGTCTGGAATGGGAATATTATAGATTCTTCTGATAGTATAAATAAAGAAACTGCTGAACAATTATTTGAAAAAAATAAAACAGAACAAAACATAGAACTTAAAAAAATTATTGAAAATTCAAACTTAAATCAAACTAATGAAATCATAAGTAAATTTGGAAGTTTGATTCAAAATATATCTTTTCAAACGGATTTAGATTTATTAAATAAGCACTTTGTAAAGGAAATTGATAATATTAAATTAGATATTGATAACAATAATGTTGATAGTGCGCTTAGAAGACTAATAAATCTTAAAGATAGTGAATGGGAAAATGCTAATAAGGATATTAAATTTAGGATATTAACCAATATTGGTGTCATTTATACAAAAATTAACAAACTTGAAGAAGCTGCAAAATATTTTATTCATGCTTTTGATATTCAACCTGAGGGTAAAAATGCTGTAAATAATATTTTTTCTGCTCTTATATTTCTTAATGATAATAATATTAATATTGAATTAAAAGGAAAAATCCAAAGCACTTCTATAGAACTATCTGAATGTTTGGCAATACGATTTGAAAGACAAAATCAAACGCTTGAAGAAATTGAAAAAAGTTTAAATGATAATTACACTGATAGCGAAAATATTCTAATGGCTCTTGCTTATCATGCTCATATAACTAATAGACCCGACAAGACAATTGAATATTATAGAAAAGTTTTATTGAAAAATGAAAATATAATCCATAATGAAAATCTAGCAAATTCAATTCTAGTTAAATTTATTAATTATCCTTTTTTAGCTTTTAAATTCTCAAATAAATTGATAGAAAAAGAATTGATAAAAGAAGGTATTGATTTATATGAAAAATGCTGGTATGATTATGAAAAAGGAGAAATAAGAAAATATAAAGCTGAAATTAAAGCAAAACAAGCAATACTGTATTCATTAATTGGAGATTTAAGTAATGCAAAGATTGCAATTGACATTGCATTAAAAGAAGATGAAAATGATGAATTTTTCAATAAATACAAAGCACTAATTTTAACAAGTAATGGTGAAAATGAAGAAGCTATTAAAATATTTTCTACAATTACAAATTTTGAGTTACACTCAGATGTTCCAATATCCTATGCTATTTGCTTACATAATACTTCAAAAACAAATGAAGCAATTAAAATACTGAATGATTTTATATACTTAAATATTCAAAACCATTTTCAAAGAAGTGCTGTGGGTTTGATATTGGATATATACATACAAACAAAGCAATATCCTGAAGCTTTAAAATTATTAGAATCAAATTCTAATTTCTTTGGAGATGATAATAATTCGCTTTTATATAAAAGCAGGGTTTTGTTTTATAATGGAGAAGTTGAAACTGCGAAGGAAATTTTAAACAAAGTAATAACAAATTTTAAAGACGATGATCTTAGAATATCAGTTTTTATTGCAAATGTTTTAGAAGAGCAGAATAGAAAAGAGGAAGCTATAGATTTTTATTTAAAATCAATTGATTTAAATCAAAATAATGAATTTACAAATCGAATGGCATGGTTATATATTGAAATTAATAGAAAAGATAAGGCATTAGAAATTTATAGGAATTTAAGAGATAGATATGGTGTCATTAAAGGTGTTACAAGAAACGAAATTTCTATAATTCAGGAAAAAGGGGAGTTGGAAGTTGCCAAAAAAATAATGTCAGAATATTTAATAAAATTTCCAGAAGATTTTGAACTTGAACTAAACCTAGCAAATCTTAATATAAAAATTGGAAAACCTGATGAAAACAAAAATTTTCTTAACAATGAAATAGATTATTTGTCATTAAATATTAAACAATTTACAACATATTTGAATTTATTAGCCCAAAATGGATGTATTGAGAAGGCAAGACAATATATTTATGAAGCTTGGAGACAATTTGATACTGCTGAGTATAATGATTTGTTCATGTTTTTTTATATTCAATATCCTTTAAATCCAATTAATATTAAACAATATAATGAAGTAGAAATAGATTGTTTTGTAGAATTAGAAGATGAGAATAAAAGAGTTTTGCAATATATTTTAACACATTATAAAAAAAATGAATTAATTAGACGTAATAAAGAAATAAATGAAGAAAATCAATTGTTTGGAAAGCTGTTTGGTAAAAAAATAGGTGATTATATTGAAATTACAAATAACTTTTTAAATGAAAAATTTAAAATTATTAAAATTACTCATAAATACATATATGCTTTATCTAAAGCAGAAAATTTAATAGGTTCTACATATATAGGCGAAAGCCAATTAAAACTGTTTTCATTTGAGAAGTTTGAACAAATTATTGAAAATGAAAAAAACAGACAAATTGAGATTGAAATACAAGAGAAAGAATATACAACATTATACTATGACAGAAAAATTCCTTTAGGATTTTTTGCTAGGTTTTTTAATAATTCACCTATTAATATTTGGTATTATTTCACAAAGTCTGATAAAAAAATCATTTGTTCAAATGGTTTTCAAAATGAGTTTTCAGATGTTATTAATATTATTGAGGATTCTAATATCAATAAAATTCTTTTTATTGATATTTATTCACTTTTTACTCTATATAATTTAAAAAGTAAAGAAATAATTTTAAAAGAATTTGAAATTTTTATATGTCCTGAAACTGAAAATATCATAGAAAAACATATTCAAGAATTAAAATCAAATACAAATTACGATTCATTTTCATTGATATTTAGAAATAATCAGCAATATAAAATTGAAGAGCCCTTGAAAAGCAAACAAGAAAATCTTGATTATTTTAAAGAAATTCAGTCTTGGGTAAAAAGCAATATTTTCGTTAGAACTTCAGATACTTTTATAAAAAATAATCATAAACAAGAAAATTTATTAAAAGATGTTTTTGGCCTTTCTACTTATCATACATTTCTCTTAGCTAAGGAAAATAAAGGTATTGCTTATATTGATGATCTCGCCTCTAGAGAATTTATAGGCATGGAACTAAAAGTGACTGGCATTTGGACTCAAGCAATTTTGGTTTATTTAAATAAAAAGGAGCATTTATCAAATGATTTTTATATTGATGATATTATTCAATTAGCAAATTTGAATTATCACTTTACTTCAATTACTAAGGATGTATTAATTGGAAGTATAAAGCAATCAGGATATAGAATTTCATCCCCATTTCTCAAAGTCACTAAAATTCTAAGAGGTAATACAAGTTCCGATACTTCTTTGATTATTGCCTTTTCTTTTTTAATTGATATCTTAAAAAATGAAGATATTTCTGTCCAAATTAAAGAAGAAATAACAACATATACAATTTCTGAAATACTTTTATATAGAACCATAATAGAAGTATATGAGAATCTATATTTTATTTTTCTAAGAGACGTGATTATTTCTGAAAAAGAAGTTGAATTTATTTTTAAAATTTTAAGAACCCATATTGAAAATAGCGGTTTGGGTGAAGTAATTGAAAAACATCCGCTAAAATTCAGAAGATTAAGAAAACATGCACTATTAGCTTTAAATAATAAAAAAAACAGATAAATGAATCAATTAGAAAAGCTTGATAAAATACTTATAGGGCTTGCATCTGCTAAAATGGACACAGAACCTATAGAGCAACAAAATTCAGGTCACAAAATGAAAGATATTTGTAATATTTTAGAAATACCAATAGAAAAGGGAGAAGATCAAATATTAGAAGGAATATTATTATCAGATGGATATATTGAACATGCAGAACAAGTATTTAAAATATTAATTAAAATTACATGTAAGGGTATTGATTTTATTAATAAAGGTGGATATGAAAAATTAGAAGAAGAAGTGTTTAGAAATCAAATGAAAGATGAATTAGAAATGAAATTAATCAAATCTAATTTAATTACAAACAAATGGTCAAAATATGGGGTTATTGCAAGTATCATTTTTTCAATAATTGCATTAATTATTTCAATTATAACTATGTTACATGTTAAATAATAAAAATTAGAAATTATTAATAAATATTGTTTTTTCTAGCTTACTCATAAATTTAAATAACTATCTTTTCAAAGATAGATTATACTCTATAAGTGGATTGAAAACAAGTTGAAGCTAAAAAAGCTCTACAGTAATTATTCTTTATTTTTTTTATCCCCCAAAGATGCTAAACCGCAAGGTTCTTAATTCCATATTTTATTCTTTTGTGTCTTATGCGTCTTTGCGAGAAAAATACTTTTTCGGATTTTACTCCTTTATTTCATTTTCTTTGGTTTTATCATATTTTCAGGAAGTAGGATGTTGTCCAGTTCTTCTTTTGAGAGCAATTTCTTTTCTATAACCAGTTCGTAAACACTTCTGTTGTTTTCCAATGCTTCTTTTGCAAGTATGGTAGAAGTTTCGTAACCAAGTACAGGGTTCAATGCAGTAACTAATCCAATACTGTTTTCTACCATTTCGCGGCAATGTTTTTCATTGGCTGTAATTCCGCTTATGCATCTGTGTGCAAGGGTTGACATGCCATTCTTTAACATTTCTATTGATTCGAAAAGGCAATGAACAATCACCGGTTCCATTACATTCAGCTCCAATTGTCCGGCTTCGGCAGCAAGGGTTACTGTGAGGTCGTTGCCAATAACTTTGAAAGCGATCTGATTAACCACTTCAGGTATTACCGGATTTACTTTTCCTGGCATAATAGAAGAACCTGGTTGCATAGGAGGGAGGTTAATTTCATGAAATCCTGTTCTTGGTCCCGATGATAACAAACGCAGGTCGTTGCATATTTTAGATAGTTTAACAGCCAGGCGTTTAATAGCAGAAGAATACATGATAAATGCACCTGTGTCCTGTGTAGCTTCTACAAGGTTTTCTGCCAGAACGATTTCCATTCCTGTAATTTCACGTAAATGTCTTACCACTTTTTCGCTGTAATCAGGGTCTGAATTGATACCTGTACCAATAGCAGTTGCACCCATATTTACTTCCAGAAACAGCTTGGCATTTTGATTCAAGCGCTGAATTTCTTCAGCGAGGGTTACCGCATAAGCTTCAAATTCCTGTCTCATGGTCATGGGAACTGCATCCTGCAATTGAGTTCTTCCCATCTTTATAATGTTTTTGAACTCTGCTGCTTTGTTTCTGAAAGTGTAAATTAAGAGTTGCAATACTTCGATCAGCGATTTGTTGCTATTGATAAGGGCTATTTTTACAGAAGTAGGGTAGGCGTCGTTGGTAGATTGCGAAAGGTTAACATGATTGTTTGGGTGGCAATATTTATATTCCCCTTTTTCGTAACCCAAAATTTCTAAAGCTCTGTTTGCAATCACTTCGTTGGCATTCATATTGGTAGAAGTACCGGCACCACCCTGTATCATATCAACAACAAAGTGGTAATGAAATTTACCATTGACAATTTCAGTACAAGCCTGAACAATAGCATCAGTAATTGGTTTTGACATAAGATCCAATTCGTAATTGGCTTTTGCTGCAGCCATTTTCACCATAGCAAGAGCTTCGATCAAAACAGGATAGAAGTTTAAAGTAATACCACTGATATTGAAGTTTTCGAGAGCACGCAAAGTTTGCACCCCATAATAATATTCCTGAGGAACTTCTCTATCACCAAGCAGATCATGTTCCTGTCTGGTTCTTCCCGATTCGTATTGTGCTGCTGAATTTATCATTTTGGCATTAGCCTGACGCATTCTTCTGGAGATGACCTTTGAAACGTTCGATAATATTTTAACGGCAATTTTACCATTAGAATCAAAAAAACCTGTGTTAATAATAAGAGCAGTAGTTTTAATAATTGCCCGTGCAGAAGTAGAGTGGGGGGAGTCGTCCATCAAAGAACCTTCACCAAGAAAATCGTATTTTGTAAAGAAGCACAAACGTTTTTCTTCACCAAAAACCGTTGTTTTAAATAATTCAACCTCTCCATCCTGAATAATGAAAAACTCTTTTCGGGGATTATTCTCAGAAAATAAAAGAGAACCTGTATTAAAATTCTTAACTTTAATATTATCAATCAAGATAATCAGTTCTTCATCTTTCAAACCATTGAATAATTCTATTTTTTTTATGAATTCTTTTATCATTGTTGTTTCCATTGTTGTATTTTTTTGCAAAGATACTTTTTTTAATTTTTCTATGGAATTTGATTAATTTTAACATCCATAACAAAAAACTAAAAAACAAGACCATGAAAAAAAATCTGTATTTAATCATCGTAACTTTTGTCTTAATTAGTGTGCTGGTGGCTGCTTGCGGAAAAATGAGTGATAAAATGATGAATTTCGAAGGAGGTAGTTCAAAAACTACTGATATGGAAATGAAAATGGATGCACCACCACCACCTCCTCCTCCAACTTCATCAACTCTGGACAATGTTATGATAATGGAAGAAAAACCAAGTAATGCTCCTGGTGGTAATACTGGAGAAGAAAACATTACAGCTCCAACTTCTGAAACGATCGAAAATAAAAAAGAAGTAACAGAAAAAGTTCCTTCAAAGATCATAAAAACGGCAGATATAAAATTTCAGGTAAAAAAATATGATGAAAGCAGAAAGAATATTCTGGCTTTGGTTAAACAAAACGATGCATATGTTCAATCTGAAAATCAGACCAATTATAATACAAGTATTGATAATACTATTGTAATAAGAGTTAAATCAGATGGATTTGACAATCTTGTTGAAAAATTACTTGCAGAATCGATTTATGTGGACAGTAAAAAAATTGTTGCAGATGATGTAACCGAGCAATTTGTTGATGTACAGGCACGCTTAAAGTCGAAAAAGGAAGTAGAATTACAATATTTAGATTTGCTAAAGAAAGCCAAATCTATTTATGAAATTCTTCAGGTTCAGCAGTATATAAGAACAATACGTGAAGAAATTGATTCTTTTGAAGGAAGATTAAAGTATATGAGCGACAGATCAGAATACAGTACAATAAATTTATCATTCTATGAAAAAATACCTTCTACATTAGCTCCTTCACCAGAGAATAGTTTCTGGTACAGAATAGGCAATGCTTTTTCAGGTGGCTGGAGTGTATTGCTTTCCATATTTATAGGAATAGTCGCTTTATGGCCATTGTGGCTAATTGGTGTAATAACATTAGTTGTAATTATGCGTTTGGTGAAAAGAAAGAAAAAATAGGAAATTGGTTTCTGAATAAACCAATGAGTTTTTTCGCTTGCTTTGAATAACAGATTGCTTTCGAATAATTAAAAAAAGAGAATGCTAATGGTAGCAAAGTCGCCATTAGCATTCTGCTTTTTTAGCCAAAGTGTCTGTTATTCTATGTTATAATATTAATTTAAGGAAAATTTATTTTCTTTTTTACTTTTTTCTTGATAAAAAAGTAAACAAAAAATCAAGAACGACAAAAGCTTCTGCCCGCCTTGTCAGATTTTTGAAATTTCTACAAATGATATAGTCTGCCTGAAAAAGGCAGCCTACATTTGTGAAATTTTTAAAAATCTGTCATTCCTGCTACAGCTGGCCCGCTTGTCGTTCATTGCCTGCGCACGGGTTGAAATAATTATCTTTTGTTGTAATATAATCTTTGTAATTTACTCCTCTCTATTTATTGAAAATGTCATTTCGAACTTGCCTGCCGAAACGACAGTTCTGGCAGGCGAAGCGAGAAATCTCTTCTTCCTGCACTATGCTTATTCGTCGTCATACTGTTTATAACATTTTTGAAAAATGCTTGAAGAAGAATAACAATTTGTTTTGAACTTCGCAAATGAAATAAATTTAGTATAAAAAAGAAACTGAAATTCAGCAAATTACAAAACATTTCATTGGTAGGAAATTCAATAAAGCAAACTTTCTTGTCTGGCAGGCAGGGAATCTATAAATCTTTTTTTAGAATTTTGTTGGGGAAAAAATAATGTTTTTTATAATAGATTTTGGTATTCTTGTATTAATAATGAAGATTTTACAATCTTAAAAGTAAGGAATACCAAGGCTTTTTTATGTTTATTAAAAAATATTTAGTAAATTATCTTTTGTAAATTTGTTAAATATGAAAATTAATTTTACTTTTGCAGCCCTATTTAAAATAAGTAATTGCAATTGTTATAGAAAAAGATATTTTTGAATAAAATGGATACATTAACTTATAAAACCGTGTCTGCAAGCAAAGAAACCGTCAAAAAAGAATGGTTTATAGTAGATGCAGAAAACGAAATTCTGGGAAGACTTGCTTCTAAAGTAGCACAAGTAATAAGAGGTAAATTAAAACCTAGTTTTACTCCTCATGTTGATTGTGGTGATAATGTTGTTATTATTAACGCTGAAAAAGTAAGATTAACCGGAAATAAATTAAATGATAAAGAGTATGTTCGTCATACAGGTTATCCTGGTGGACAACGTTTCGCAACACCTAAAGAATTGATGGCAAAAAATCCGACATCAATTATAGAAAAGGCTGTTAAAGGAATGTTACCAAAAAACAAATTGGGAAATGCTATATTTTGTAACTTATATGTATATAAAGGTACAGAACATCCTCATGTAGCTCAACAACCTAAAGAACTAAAATTAAAATCTATTAAATAAATATATGGAAGTAATCAACACAATTGGGAGAAGAAAAACTGCAGTTGCCCGCATTTATTTAAAAGAGGGTAGCGGCATTATTACTGTTAATAAAAAAGATTATAAAGTATACTTCCCAACATCGGTTTTACAATACTATGTTACACAACCATTAGAGCTAACTGCTTTAGCTGGACAATATGATATTAAAGTAAATCTTGATGGTGGTGGTGTTACAGGTCAGGCACAAGCATTAAGTTTGGCTATTTCTAGAGCTTTAGTTAAAATTAATGCTGAGTTAAGACCAATATTAAAAGCTAAAGGTTTAATGAGACGCGATCCTCGTATGGTTGAACGTAAAAAACCTGGTCAGAAAAAAGCACGTAAAAGGTTTCAATTTAGTAAACGTTAATACTATTATTTCGGAAATAAAAAAAATATGGCTAGAACTACATATAATGAATTGTTAGAAGCTGGTGTTCATTTTGGACATCTAAAGAGAAAGTGGAATCCAAATATGGCTCCTTATATTTTTATGGAACGTAATGGAATACATATCATTGACCTCAACAAAACTGTTGCTAAAATTGATGAAGCTGCTAATGCAATGAAACAAATTGCAAAATCAGGTAAAAAAATTCTATTTGTTGCTACAAAAAAACAAGCAAAAACCATAGTTGCAGAAATAGTTAGTAAAGCAAATATGCCTTATGTTACTGAAAGATGGCCAGGAGGTATGCTTACCAATTTTGCAACAATCAGAAAAGCTGTTAAAAAAATGGCTACCATTGATAAAATGGTTACTGATGGTACTTTTGATAATATATCTAAAAAAGAAAAATTACAAATACAACGCGAAAGAGCTAAATTAGAAAAGAACTTAGGAAGTATTTCTGATTTAACCAGACTCCCTGCTGCTCTTTTTGTTGTTGATATTTTAAAAGAACATATTGCAGTTGCTGAAGCAAAAAAATTAAATATCCCAACTTTTGCTATTGTTGATACCAACTCTAATCCTAATGAAGTTGATTTTCCAATACCAGCAAATGATGATGCTTCAAAATCTATTTCTCTGGTAGTTGATATTATGGTTAAAGCAATTGATGAAGGTCTTGCTGAACGCAAATTCGACAAAGACAAACAAGCTGCTGATGATGAAAGAGATGCCGAAGCTACAGAAAAAACTAAATCTAAAACTCTTGAAGATATAGATGAAGATGAAGTTGATGCAATTGCTCCAAAAAAACTTTTTGATACCAAAGGTATTCAACCTGTAGTGAAAGTGAAAATTAAAGGTGAAGAATCTGAAGAAGAAGCAAATATTAGAAAAGCTGCTAATAAAAATGTAGCTCCTAAAAAAACGCTAACTAAAAAACCTTTTAAAAAATAATAATTAATTTTTAAGATTAAAACGAATAAAATATAATAAAGAATGGCAAATATAACAGCAGCAGAAGTTAATAAATTGAGACAACAAACCGGAGCTGGAATGATGGATTGTAAAAAAGCCCTTGTTGAAAGCGATGGAGATTTCGAAAAAGCAGTAGATTATTTAAGAAAAAAAGGACAAAAAGTAGCTAACAATCGTGCAGACAGAGATGCTAATGAAGGTTTGATTTTAGCAAAAACCACTTCAGATTTGAAGAAAGCTGTTGTAATCATGTTGAATTGCGAAACAGATTTTGTTGCAAAGAATACTGAGTTTATTAATTTAGCTAATTCAATTTTAGAACTTGCTCTTACCAAAGGACCTAAAAATATAGAAGAATTAAAATCTTTAACAATAAACAACAGAACAATTGAAGAAAATGTTACTGATTTAATGGGAAAAACCGGAGAAAAATTAACATTAGCTCATTATGAAGTTGCTGAAGGTGCTAAAGCATTTGCATACAATCATCCAGGTAACAGACTTGCAAGTATTCTTGCATTTAATAAAGCAGATTTCGAATTAGTAGATCAGATTGGTAAAGAAATTGCTATGCAAATTGCAGCAATGGCTCCTGTAGCTATTGATAAAGACGATGTTGATGCAAAAACAATTGAAAGAGAAATTGAAATTGGTAAAGAACAAGCAAGACAAGAAGGAAAACCTGAAGAAATGTTAGAAAAAATCGCTTTAGGAAAACTTAATAAATTCTATAAAGATTTCACTCTTTTAAATCAGGAATTTGTTAGAGATAACAAAAAAACCGTTGGTCAGTATCTTAAAGAAACTGATAAAGATTTAAAAATTAATGCATTCAGAAGATTTGCATTAGGAGTTTAATAACGCACTACCGATAATTTTAAAAGAGAACTTATTTTAGTTCTCTTTTTTTTTATTTATTATTTTTGAAATTAGAAATTAATTTATAAACTTGCACAAACTTTAAAAGAAATTTATTCAGGCTTAATTAATAAAACAAATGAAATACAATAGAATATTATTAAAACTTAGCGGTGAATCATTAATGGGAGATAATGAATATGGTATAGATCCCAAAAAACTAAATGAATATGCAAATGAAGTGAAAACTATTGTTGAAATGGGTGTTCAGGTTGCTATTGTGATAGGTGGAGGAAATATATTCAGAGGACTTCAGGGGGCAAGTAAGGGAATGGACAGGGTGCAAGGCGATTATATGGGTATGCTTGCTACAGTTATTAATAGCATTGCACTGCAAGGTGAGCTAGAAAAAAATAATATTCAAACAAAATTATTATCAGGTATTATCATAGACCCAATTTGCGAATCGATGTCGAGACAAAAAGCTGTTAATTATCTAAAAAAAGGGAATGTTGTTATAATTAGCGGAGGAACTGGTAATCCTTTTTTTACAACTGATACTGCTGCTGCTTTGAGAGCTGTTGAAATACAAGCAGATATTATTTTGAAAGGTACGAGGGTAGATGGCATTTATACAGCAGATCCTGAAAAAGATAAGAATGCTGTAAAATACGATCAAGTTACATTCGAAGAGGTTTATCAAAAAGGATTAAGCATAATGGACCTAACAGCATTTACACTTTGTAAAGAAAACAAACTCCCTATATTAGTATTTAATATGAATATTAAAGACAATTTAAAAAAAATCGTTTTGGGAGAAAAAGTAGGAACAATTGTTAATGTTTAATTCTTTTAGTTTTTTTTATAAAAGTTATTGTTTTTTAAACTACAAAATATAAATTTGCATTGTAAATCTAAATATAGTCAATATGAATGAAGATGCTCAGTTTTGTTTAGAAGAAGCAAAAGAGAAAATGGAAAACGCTATAGTCCATTTAGATAAAGAGTTTGTTAAGATAAGAGCAGGCAAAGCAACGCCTCAAATGCTTGATAATGTTAAAGTTGATTATTACGAAAAACTTGTTCCAATCAGTCAGGTATCTAATATAAATACACCTGATCCCAAAACAATAATTGTTCAACCATGGGAAAAAAATATGTTGGTTGTTATTGAAAAAGCAATCATGGCTGCAAATTTAGGATTTAATCCCCAAAACGATGGAACGCTTTTGCGTATTGTGGTTCCTCCATTAACTGAAGAAAGACGGAGAGATCTTGTTAAAAAAGCCAAAGTTGAAGCAGAAAATACTAAAATTAGTATCAGAACATTCAGAAAAGAAGCGAATGATACAGGTAAAGTATTAGAAAAAGATGGGGTACCTGAAGATGATATTAAAAAACTTGAAACTGAAATTCAACATTTAACAAACACATATATTGAAAAGGTTGACAAACTCTTAACTACAAAAGAAAAAGATATAATGACAATATAAATAAAAAGAGACCTGAAAAGGTCTCTTTTTATTTATATCAAAATTTTTAAGTGCTTTTTAAAAAGCTTTTTCACGTTCTGCTTCAATTGCCTCTATTGTTTTGGGGAATTCTTTTCCTAAACGTCTGGTACCTGTTTCAGTTATTAAATAATCTTCTTCATTACGAATTCCTCCAAAGTCTTTGTATTGTTCAAGTTTATCATAATTAAGAAAATCGGTATGTAATTTTTCTGATTTCCATTTGTCTATTAATTCAGGAATAAAATAAATTCCGGGTTCAACTGTTAGTACAAAGCCAGATAATAATGGACGAGCAAGACGTAGTGATTTTAATCCAAATTGGGTACTTTTGGGAGCGCCATCATAACCAACATATACTTCACCTAAATCTTCCATATCATGAACATCAAGTCCCAACATATGACCAGTACCGTGAGGCATAAACATTGCATGAGCACCAGCAGCTATTGCATCATCAATATTTCCCTTCAAAAATCCCATTTCTTTCATTCCTTCTGCAATAACTTTGCAAGTTGCTAAATGAACATCTTTGTAATTTGCATTAGGTTTCAACATTGATACTGCTTTTGCATGAGCAGCAAGAACAATTTTATATATTTCCTTTTGCCTGTCTGTATATTTCTTAGATACAGGGAATGTAGTTGTTAAATCTCCAGCATAACGCATAGGAGTTTCAAATCCTGCATCAAGTAAAAACAATTCGCCTTCTTTTATGGTGTTTCCATGATAATGGTTATGCAAAGTTTGTCCATTTATTGTTGCAATAACTGGGAATGAAGTACTTCCATTATTTGCCTGGGCTATTTCAAATACTTTAGCCATAACCTGTGCTTCTGTCATCCCTGGTTTAGCACTTCTGATTCCAGCTAAGTGCATTTCAGCCGATATACTTGCTGCTTTATCAATTTCAGTAATTTCTTCCTGCGATTTAAAGATACGTTGGTTAACAATAGCTTTAATTAGCTCAATGGAAGCATTTTTATTTACTTCATTGGGATTAATTCCTAACCAATTGTACAATTTAAATGTGTTTTCTGTACGATATGGAGGTAGAAAATGTATCTTTCTGCCTTTGTTTTTAGCATCTTTTAAAATCTCTTCAAGTTTGCTAATGGGGGCTGTATTTTCAATACCAACTTTCAGACTTTTTTCTTTAATAGTTGGTTGATAACCCATCCAGATGATATAATCAATACTAAGTTCTTCACCAAAAATATATTCCTTTTGGTTGTCAACATCAATATATCCTATCAAGCCTGCATAATCCAAACCAAAGTAATATAGGAAAGAACTATCTTGTCTGAAATGGTAGGTATTGTCTGCGTAATTCATTGGGCTTTCTTCATTACCTAAAAGCAAAATGATTCCTGATGTGATTTGTTTTTTTAATTGGTTGCGTCGTCCAATATAAGTTGAGCTTTGGAACATATTTTTGTTTATTAAGGTTATTATTTGTTTTTGTCAAGTCTGTTAAGACCAATAACTGATAATTCGTGATTTGGAGTAATTCTCATTGCATTGTTGTAATCTATTTTAGCATTAGCTTTATCTCCAAGCATTTCGTAGCATAAGCCACGATTGTAATATGCATCAGCATATTTTGGATCTATTTTTATTGCATCTGAGAAATATTTGATAGCTTCATTATATTTATTTAAATATACCAAATATATATACCCAATATTGTATGTTGCATTTTTATGTTTTGGTTCTATTTTTAATATTGAATTATAAGAATTTATAGCATTATCCGACATTTCATTTTCCTGATAAAACATACCCAGATTATATAATACTTCTATACTTTGGGGGTTAATATTTAAAGCATTGTTATAATAATCAATAGCTAATTTATTATGTTGTGCAGCAAACAATAAACCTAACTGAACATAAGCATCGTAATATTCAGGGTTTTGTTCAACTGCAGTTTGCATACTGGATATTGCTTTAACTGTATCGCCCATTTGCATGAGAGCCATTCCCTGAATATAATAAGCCTTGGGATTGATTTTTTCTATTTCTACAGCTTTATTTAGATTTTCATAACATTTATCATAATTCTCTATTATAAAGTAGATTTCAGCAAGTTTTAAATATGCTTCATTGTTTTTTGGATCCAAGACCAATGCTTTGTTTAAAGCCTGACTGCTTTTATCTACTTTCCCATTTGCAAAATAGATATCAGATAAGGTGCAATAATAAACAGACTTGCTAGAATCTATCAGTAATGCGTTTCTTATATCAACAAATGCTGAATCGAAACTTTGTTTTTCAATATAGAGCGTTGCCCTGTCGTTTAATAATGCAGCACTTTTGGGATTTTCTTTAATGAGTTCGTTCAATTTAGCAATCTTAATATGAATGCTATCTTTAGAATTCATGATAGTACTAGAATTATTTGTTTTATCGTTATTGCACGAAATCCATATAAACGATAATACCAAAAAGCCAATAATTAAATATTTCTTCATAGTGATATAGTCAAAATAAATTTAAGTAAAGAATGATTTTAAAAGGTTTAAAGAATAGAATTAATGTTTTGTTATTGCTTCTCTTATTTTACCTTCCAATTCATCAGCAAGTTCCAGATTATCAGATAATATTTGTTTAACAGCATCTCTGCCTTGTCCGAGTTTTGTTTCACCATAACTGAACCATGAACCACTTTTTTTGATAATGTTGTGTTCTACCCCTATATCAATGATTTCGCCAATTTTTGAAAATCCTTCACCATACATAATATCGAATTCTGCAGTACGGAAAGGAGGAGCAACTTTATTTTTAACTACTTTTACTTTTACCCTGTTACCTACAACAGCATCTCCTTCTTTTATTTGGGAAATTCTACGAATATCTAAACGTATAGATGCATAAAATTTTAAAGCATTTCCTCCAGTGGTGGTTTCGGGATTTCCAAACATAACCCCAATTTTTTCTCTCAATTGGTTGATGAATATGCAACAACATTTTGTTTTACTAATAGTTCCGGTAAGTTTTCTTAAAGCTTGTGACATTAATCTTGCTTGAAGTCCCATTTTAGAGTCCCCCATTTCGCCTTCAATTTCACTTTTAGGAGTAAGTGCAGCAACAGAGTCAATAACTATAATATCGATGGCTCCAGAACGAATAAGATTGTCAACGATTTCTAAAGCTTGTTCACCATTATCTGGTTGAGAGATAAGTAGATTTTCCACATCAACACCTAAATTTTTAGCATAAAAACGGTCGAATGAATGTTCTGCATCAATATATGCAGCAGTACCACCTTTTTTTTGTGATTCAGCAACAGCATGTATAGCTAATGTCGATTTTCCTGATGATTCGGGTCCAAATATTTCAATAACTCTGCCTTTTGGTAAACCACCAATACCCAAAGCAACATCTAAACCAATAGAACCGGTAGAAATAAATTCTAATGGTTCTATTACGTTATCACCTAATTTCATAATAGTACCTTTACCATATGTTTTTTCAAGTTTATCCAGCGTAAGTTGTAAAGCTTTTATCTTTTCTGAGTTTACAGCGTTGTCTTTTACTTCTTTATTGTCTTTGTTTTCTTTAGTTTCTTTTGCCATTTTATTAAGATTTTAAATAATTATTTACTGATTAGTTGATTGCTGTGGTTTTTTGTATCTACTTTTTCTATGATATCTTCAATCATTCCATCTTCTGATATTACAAATGTTACCCTGCTGATTCCATCATATTCTTTTCCCATAAATTTTTTCTTGCCCCAAACTCCATATGCATTACAAACTGTTTTATCAATATCTGCAATCAATGGAAAAGGAAGTTTGTATTTTTCTATGAATTTTTTATGTGATTTTTCATTATCAGCACTAACACCAATGATTTTGAATCCTTTTTTCTGAAGTTCTTCGTAATTATCACGAAGATTGCAGGCTTCGGCAGTACAACCAGGTGTATCGTCTTTGGGGTAGAAGTATAAAACTACTTTGTTGCCTTTATAGTTAGAAAGTTTAATAGTATTTCCGTTGTGATCTTTGGCAACCAAATCGGGAGCCATATCGCCAACTTTTAATGTTATCATATTTTTTTTATATAATTATATTGCACAAAATAAGTAAAATTTATTGATAATGAAAAAGGTTTTTTATATTTTAACTTTATTTGAAGATTCTGAAATTTTTAA
>DYDE01000087.1 GCA_020718065.1 Marinifilum sp.
TTTGCCAAATCAATGACCATTACAAACTTCCTGCCAGAAATTCCTTTACGTGAGAGTTCACCAATAGCGGGTTTAGTAGAATTCTCAAGTAAAGATCTATCAACTTCAACCAATTTGCCATCGGGTGTTAGAAGTTTAATTTTTTCTCCTGAATCTAATAATTTATCATCAGAGGAAGAAGGGATTAACCCTCTTAAGGCAGAACCAGCCAAAGCAGCTCCCCCAATACCTAATCCCAATTTGAGAAAATTTCTTCTTGAATTCTTTTTTTCAGGTTTTTCTTGTTTCGACATCATTTATTATTTTATCAAAACCTTACTGTAATATTAAAACCTATTGCCCATTTAGATTTTTTATAATCATTTTGATTATAACTTAAATTTTTCTGATATTCAATACCTGTATAGTTTGTTGCAAATATTTGGAATGCATGAGTTGTTGTTGCAATCTCAAAACCATAAGCAAGATTTGGTTTTGGCTTATTTACTGCATTACTCATTGATACAGGATAATCATATTCAAATATAAATGATTTGTTTTCTAATATTTTTATTTTACCCACTCCAGATATCCCAATTACATTATGTGGAACAAGTGGTTTATTTAAAGAGTCTGCTGTTCCATCAACCTGATTAAAATGAGAATAACTTCCACTTATTTGAATCGAAAGCCAATTCGTAAACTTGCGGGCAACCATTAGTTGATTGTAATAAGAAAGCCGATGAATATATTTATATGACGAAGTATCAGGTGCAAAAACATATTTATCTCTGCAATCATTAACAATATTAGAATACAAGGCTATAGTAACCGGAATATTTCCCGATCGGGTCTGTTGAATAAATGCCCATTTCCCATATAAATCAAACATTTTATTATATCTTTCATAACCAAATCCCAATCCTAAATTTTCAGTAACACCATAATTAAAACCTAATCTTATATTAGAAGGAGCATAAATACCAAAAAGTTCATCTGCTTTATCATTAATTAAACCCATTCTATGATGAACAATAAGCTCCAGTCCTCCTTTTCGGGGAGTGATTATTGAAGGATTGTCAATTAGTAATCCACTTGCAAAAGTTTCTAAAATAGGACGATTATCCGGTTCGTTTGTAATACTGCTATCAGTTTGAGCATTTGTTCTCAAAACAAAAACAGATAAAATCAACGGTAGTATTATCAACAAAAAAATATTTTTATTCTTCATCTCTAATAATTTTTATTTTAATGATCCCTGAATTAATTATTTTTGGCTCCTTGTGTTATCCATGTAAGAACAGTTTGTGCCTCTGAAGTAGTATATTTTTTCCAATCATGAACCGAAGGATTTGATTCAATAATTTTATCATACAATTTGCTTGATTCTGGAGCAGGTATATTTACCAAATTATTTGCCTGAATACTATTCCAGGCATCTTCTTTGCTTGCTAGTGAAAAAACATCACTACCAGGCGCATGGCAACTTGAACAATTTTCATTATTTGTAAAAATTGGCATAATATCAGTTGTGAAAGATATTTTTTTTGTTGTATCAATTATAGTTGCTTTTGGATGCAATATGGTAGATTTCTCGCATGATATTGCAAAAACAAGTGAAATGCTTATAACTAGCAAACTACATGTTTTTCTTAAACATATTTTCATAATAATTTTGTTATTAAAATATATTGAACCCTTATGAATTAAATGGAAAACGATTTTAAAAATCCCAAATTAATTATTAAATAAAACCTTTTTTGAATATATTTTATTGTCTATTTGAAACGTAACATAATATATCCCATTTGATACTTTAATGTTTTGATTGTTTGTCCCATTCCAATTAAGAGAATATTCACCTATTGTTTTATAATCGTTCAAAAGGGTTTTAACCAATTGCCCATTCAGGTTGTATATAGCTACATAAATTGGAGAAGCCTTTTTAACATTAAAACTTATAGTTGAGTTAGTACTAAAAGGATTAGGAAAAATAGAGATATTTGGATTTGAAGCAGTGTTTTCATTAATTCCAGCACCTGAAGGAACCCAATCTACAACTATATTTGTGAAATTTGTTGAATTTCCGGTTTGATGATCAGCAGTTGGACTTTTTGTAAATGTAATGGTATATGTTGAGCGTTGGGAGGTACTATTATTACCCCATGCTAATTCAAATTGTAGTTTATAAACACCATCAAGAACAGTGCTACCTGAGACATCTGTTCCGTTCCAAGTGCCAGTATAGGTTGTATAAGGGTTTTGTGTAGAACCTGTAACTGCATCAATAATATTACCAGCTGATGCAGCATTCCATGAAATCAATCTGCTTACTTGAGACACAGCATATCTGATTTTTGTTTTAACAAAAGTACCTGAATTTGTTTCAACCCAAATGGCTATGACATGTCTTGGGCTATAACCTCCTGTAGAAGTAGGTGTTACTGAAAAATTCAAGGAACCCATTGTTTGGCTTTTACCAATATATGACGAAAATATAGCCAATATTGTAATTAAAATTACTTTTTTCATATGTTCTTTTTTTTATGTTTGTTTTTACTTTTATAATGTTTTGAGAATTGAACTACAATATTTTAATTATTAAAATACAATTAGGTAATTCAATACAAATTTAGGTGAAAATTATCAAGTAAAGAAATTATTTAATTGATATAATCGTTATACATAAATGATATTTTATATATATTTGTTGACATATATCAATAGGCTAAAATGGAAAAGGGAAACTGTATTAATTGTATATGCAAATCTCATCTTTTTAATTATCTAACAGAAAGTGAGATAATTGAAATTAATAATTTGAAAACTACTGTTTCTTTTAAAAATGGGGAAATAATAGCAAAACAAGGTACACCTGCAAATTATTTTATCTCTTTAAGAAATGGATTTGCAAAACTTAATTATGAAGGAGTTGATAAGAAATCTACATTTATTGGAATATTGCAACCAACTGACATTTCCATAGGACCAGGATTCTTTGTTGATGACAAATACCATTTTACATATACGGCTCTTTCTGATATTGAAGCTTGTTTTATTAAATCTGATTTTATTAAAAAAATAATTTTTAACAATAATGTTTTTTGTGAAGCTTTTATAAAAGATGTTAACATAAAACATATCAGGTATATTGAAAGAAATCATAGCAATAACCATAAGAATATGACCGGTAGGGTTGCTGAAGCTTTATTAATATTGTCAAAAAATATTTTCAAAGCAAGTTCCTTTGACTTGCTTATTTCAAGACAAGATCTGGCAGATTTCACCCATATGACAAAAGAAAGTCTTATAAGAGCATTAAAAGAAATCAAGGACGACGGTATTATTTATTTAGAAAAAAACTTTGTAAATATTCTGGATTATAGCAAATTGGAAAATTTAAGTAAAAAAGCTTAAGATTTTTATATTGTTAATATTCGGAATACATTGTGTCAATTACTCCTTTGTATTTTTCAGCAATAATTTTTCTTTTAACTTTTAATGAAGGGGTTAATTCTCCACTTTCTACACTAAATGCATGTGGTAACAATTCAAATTTCTTTATTTTTTGAAAATCTGCGAGCGGAGATTGAAGTATTTTAATTCTTTCTGCATACATTGCTTTAATTTTAGTATTGTTAATTAGTTCAATAGTGCTTGTTAAAGCAATGTTTTCCTGTTGTGCATATTTTATAAGTTGATCAAATGCAGGAACTATCAACGCTGAAAGATATTTACGCTCATCACCGATAACCGCAATCTGGTCAATATAAAGATCGCAACCAATAATGTTTTCAATATACTGAGGAGCTATATATTTTCCACCAGAAGTTTTAATAATATCTTTAATTCTTTCTGTCATTATCAAGTAACCATTCTCATCAATCCATCCAGCATCGCCTGTTTTAAACCAACCATTTTCAAATACTTCTGCAGATTCATTTGGTTTTTTATAATAGCCATGCATTACTGTTTTTCCTTTTACATAGATTTCGTTGTTGTTCTCGTTTATTTTAACATCTATGGTTGGCATAATAGAACCAGCTGTATTTATATTAAATATTCTGTTCTCGAAACAAGAAACTGTTGCTGTAGTTTCAGTTAATCCATATCCATAAGTAATATGTATCCCACAAGCATGAAAAAATTCAATAATTTTTGGCGATAATGCAGCTCCCGCACAAGGCATAAATCTTATTTTTCCACCAAAAACAGCCCTGCCCTTTTTTAAAATTACCTTATTTGCCAGAAAATTCTTAACAGATAAAGCAAACGATATTTTTTGCTTAAGACTCCGTTTTCTAATAACTTTTTTTCCAGATTCAATTGCCCAATAAAAAATGTTTCTTTTCAATTTAGAGGAATTTTCCAAAGCAGTAATAGCACCATTGTATGTTTTTTCAAAAAAACGAGGAACGACACACATTACAGTAGGTTTTATTTCCTGCATAACTTCAATAACTTTTTTGGAGTCTCTGAGATAATAATTGGTCAATCCGTTATGTAGTACGAAATATAACCAACCTCTTTCAAAAATGTGACTTAATGGAAGAAAACTTAATGAAATATCTTTGCTTGAAACACTTAAACGTATATCATGTATTTCCAGTACATGAATAAAATTAGTATGATTGAGCATCACCCCTTTTGGTTCACCTGTTGTTCCAGAAGTGTAAATCAAAGAAGCCAAATCATTTATGTTTGTTCTTTGAAGTATATCATTTAACAAATCGGTCTTGTTTGATTTTTCTCCTAAAAGGATAAATTCTTTAAAATACAAAGAGGGTACTTCAGGAGATTTTATAACCAGTTCATCAAAAATAACAATATTCTTAAGATAATTTGATTTGCCATAAATGCTTATTATTTTATCATATTGTTCTTGCTCCCCTACAAAAATTAAACTTATTTCAGCTTCATTTATTATATATTCAGCTTGTTCTGCTGTATTAGTTGCAAATATGGGAACAGAAACACCTCTAATACTATATATTCCAAAATCTGCAATTGTCCATTCTGGCATATTCTGCGAAAAGATACCTACCTTCCCATTTTCAGACACACCATTTTCAAGCAGTCCCTTCGCAACACCATCAATTTGTTTTCCCATTTCATTCCATGAAATGGAAAGCCAATGACTATTTTTTTTATAACACAATGCATCTCTTTCTCCGTATTTCTTGATTCTGTTTCTAATAAGAAGGGCCAGGTGCTCGTACATCAATAAATGTATTAATTAAAATATTTACGAAAATAATAAAAAATATAAGAAATCAGTAAAATTATTTAGGAATCTTAGTGTTTTAATAACAAGTACAAATAGGTATTCTTTGTTTTTTTTTATTTTTAAAAGAATACCTTCTATCTTTGTCGTTTTAAATAAAGTTAATTAGTAAAAAAAATATTCTTAAATCATTGAAGTAATGGATACAAAAAAATTAGGTTTCAACTCAAAGTTGATTCATGCGGGTACATATAAAGATCAGTTTGGCAGTGCTACTGTTCCAATATATCAAACATCTACATTTGCATTTGAAAATGTTGATGAAGGAGCAAAATGTTTTGCAGGAGATAGTGATGGTTATATTTACACAAGAATAGGAAATCCTACAATAAATTCTTTAGAACAAGCTGTTGCAGCAATAGAAAATGGTTATGGTGGTATAGCTGTCGCATCTGGAATGGCTGCAGTAACAACAATTTATATGGCATTACTTGATAAAGGAAGTCATATTGTTAGTACAGATGCTGTATATGGTCCTGCACGTGGAGTTATGGAAAATCATTTTTCTCGTTTTGGAGTAGAATCGACATATATTAGTACAACTAATGTAGAAAATATAAAAAAAGCCATTCGTCCAAATACTAAAATGATCTATATTGAAACACCAGCTAATCCTACAATGGATATCACAGATTTGAAAGCTGCTGCTGATATTGCAAAAAAAGCCGGAGCTGTTCTTGTTGTTGATAATACTTTTTGCAGCCCATACTTACAAAACCCTTTGGATTTTGGTGCTGATGTTGTTTTTCATTCGATGACTAAATTTATTAATGGTCATGCCGATATTGTTGCGGGAATGATCGTTACAAAAACAAAAGAAATGTACACCAAATTAAGAACGATGATGATAAATATGGGATGCAATATGGATCCACATCAGGCTTATATGGTTATACGAGGATTAAAAACCTTATCAATCCGCATGGAGCAGGCTCAGTTAAATGCAATATTGGTTGCTGAATTTTTAGAAAAACACCCTAAAGTAGAGTGGGTTAAATACCCGGGATTAAAATCTCACCCTCAATATGAGCTTGGAATTAAACAAATGAGAGGACCTGGTTCTATGATCAGTTTTGAATTGAAGGGTGGTTTGAAAGCTGGCAAAATATTAATGGATAATGTTCATTTGGCTCTTTTAGCTGTTTCTTTGGGTGGTGTTGAAACATTAATTCAACATCCTGCATCCATGACACATTCTAAAATGCCAAAAGAAGCAAAAGAAAAAGCAGGAATTTCTGATGGTTTGGTAAGATTCTCTGTCGGAATAGAAGACGTTGAAGATATTATTGAAGATTTAAAACAAGGATTAGATAAGATATAATAATTTAATAAAATTATAAATAAATGACTGTTGAAGAATTCTTCTCCTTGTTCTTAGAGGAACTAAAGCAAAATCAAAATCTTCAGAAATATTATAGATTTCTAAAAAAAACAGCTGATTTTGAGTTTCGTAAAGTTTATTTTTGCCAAAGACTTCAGTATATTTATGATCATATTAAAAGTAATAAAGAAAACAATATTATATGGGACTGTGGCTGTGGTTATGGTACTACAGCTATTTTTCTTGCTTTAAATGGAATTGCATGCAAAGGTTCTACGCTGGAATTTTACTATAATGAAATTCCTCAAAGAATAGCATACTGGAAAAAACATGGTGATGTATCTTTATTTACTTATAATTATGAATATTTTTTTGATTTTAAAGATAAACATGAGCTTTATGATATTATTATTCTTCAAGATACTTTACACCACATAGAACCACTAGATGAGGCATTACAACTATTTAACAAGTTACTAAAACCACAAGGAAAAATGATTCTAATAGAGGAAAATGGCAGTAATATTATACAAAAAGCAAAATTATTTATAAGAAGAGGAAACAAAAGAATTACTACAATTTATGATGAGCGGTTAAAAAAGGATATTCCATTTGGAAACGAGAATATTCGAAAATTAACATTATGGAATTATTATTTTGAAAAAGCAGGATTTAAGATATTTGATGAAGCTACCAAATATATCAGACTATATCCTCCCTTTTATTTTAAAAAGAATAATTCAGAAAAACTTATTGTTAAAGAACAAAAACTTTGGAAACGTTCTACATTTTTAAGAAAATATATGTTTTTTGGATTAAATTTTATTGTAGAAAAACAGTCTGAAAACAAATAATTGCATAAATAAGAATTGTAAGCTTGTCAAATGAATATTACTGTAAATACGCAATTATTAATAAAAGATAAATTAGAAGGCTTAGGGTGGTTCACATACGAGACATTGAAAAGGATTACTACACAACACCCCGAGCATCAGTTTTTATTTATATTTGGGAAATCTTTTCACGATGATTTTATTTTTTCATCCAATGTTAAACCTATAATTGTTGGTCCAAAATATTATCATCCATTAACCTGGTATCTGAAGTTTAATTATATTTTACCCTTTGTTTTGAGAAAGCATCCTACAGATCTTTTCTTTTCTCCTGATGGCTGGACTCCTATACATACCAATCTTAAAATTGCAAATGTAATCCACGATTTAAATTTTCTTCATCATCCATTGTGGTTGCCATTTGCTAACAGGTTTTATTACAATCGCTATTTTCCAATATGGGCAAACAAAGCCAATAGAATTGCAACAGTCTCAGAATATACTAAAAAAGACCTGATAGATTCTTATAAAATAGCTGCTGAAAAAATTGATGTTGTTTACAATGGTGCAAATGAAACATTGAAGCCAATATCTGAAAAAGAAAAGGAAGAGACCAGAATAAAATATACAAATGGAAATCCTTACTTTATTTTTGTTGGTGCTTCTCCTCCGAGAAAAAATCTTATCAACCTATTTAAAGCCTTTGATCAATTTAAAGAAAAGGAATCATCTCCCTATAAACTGTTAATCGCCGGTGCTAAAAAATGGTGGGCAGAAGATATTAAACAAACCTATCTGCAAATGAAGTTTATTGATGATGTTATATTTACTGATAGAGTCAGTACTGAAGATTTAAACAAACTTATTTGTGCTGCACATGCAATGACCTATATATCCCTATTCGAAGGTTTTGGTATTCCATTGCTGGAAGCCATGCATTGCGAAACTGCTATTATTACCTCAAATGTAACTTCCATGCCGGAAATTGCAAAAGATGCTGCATTGCTGGTTGACCCATATTCTGTAGAATCAATTAAAGACGCAATGCATACAATCACAAAGGATGAAAATCTTCGTCAACAGCTTATTGAAAAAGGGAAAGTAAGAAGAAACGACTTTTCTTGGCAAAAAACAGCAGATCTTCTCTGGAATTGTATCGAAAAAGCTGCAAACTCTTAGTTTTAAAAGTTAACTAAAGTGACTAAAGTTTAAATTTCTATTACATTAAAAAAATAAATTAAACTTTTAGTACTTATAATTTTAGTTCACTCCCAACTTTAAGTATTCTTATCACTTCCAATTGTAAAATATTTCTTCTTAAACCAGAAAGCTACATTTACCAATGCTATCATTACCGGAACTTCAACCAATGGACCTATAACCGCTGCAAATGCCTCTCCTGAATTCATACCAAAAATAGCAATTGCCACGGCAATGGCAAGTTCAAAATTATTGCTTGCTGCTGTGAATGATAAGGTGACCGATTGTCCATAAGTTGCACCTATCTTTTTACTCATAAAAAAAGAAAGAAAGAACATTACAATAAAATAGATGAGTAAAGGAATGGCAATTAAAACCACATCAAGAGGGATTTTAACAATGAATTCTCCTTTAAGGGAAAACATCACCAAAATGGTAAAAAGTAATGCAATAAGTGTAATAGGGCTTATTTTTGGTATGAATTTGGTATGGTACCATTCTTTACTTTTAAGTCGTATTAAAATAAAACGGGAGAGAAATCCGGCAATAAAAGGAATTCCAAGATAGATAAAAACACTTTCGGCAATCTGACCAATGGTTATTTTACCAACTGCATCATTGGTAGGTATGCCAAACCATCCCGGAAGTATTGCAATGAAAAAATAAGCATATACTGAAAAGAATAAGACCTGAAATATCGAATTAAAAGCAACCAAACCTGCTGCATATTGCGTATCACCTTTTGCCAGATCGTTCCATACAATTACCATTGCAATACATCGTGCAAGACCAATCATAATGATTCCATAGAAATAAGGAAGATTGGCATTGTTTTCACCCGGAAATAATTTGAAGAAAAGAATAGCAAGAGCAAACATCAATACTGGTCCTATGATCCAGTTTTGAATTAAGGAAAGGGATAAAACTTTCCAATTACGAAAAACATCTCCTAATTCTTCATACTTCACTTTTGCCAGTGGTGGGTACATCATCAGAATTAATCCAATAGCAATAGGAATATTGGTAGTACTTTCGGGCGATGATTTTAATGATTCCCAAAATCGGGCTATAGCGGGAAAAAGATAACCAGAAAATACCCCAATAAACATTGCCAAAAATATCCACAGGGTTAAATATCTGTCTAAAAATTTCAAACGTTTTTTCTTTCCTTCCATTATATTAAAATATTTAATGTTTAGTTTAACAACAATTACCTTTGCTGGAACAATCGCAACTTGGTTCTGTACCTTTGAGTAAGCCATTGATAACACCAGCAGCACAACCAACACCGGTTTTGACATTAATTGCTCCTTCAGGGCAATTAATTTTACAGGCACCGCATTCCATACAATGATCTTTTATGGCAATGAATGCTTTTTTGTCTTTAAACCCAAAAACTTCGTGTGGACACACATTTATACACATCTTGCATCCACTGCATTTTTGCTGGTCAAGCTGAAGGGTAACAACGTTTTTTAAATAAACCAATGTATCCATATTTATAAAAATCTTAAAATAATCCATGTAATAAAGCCAATGCCTGCAGCAATGATTTGGGCAGGCAAGGATATCTTCATTTCCTTTTGAACACCCGAAAGTGATGTATAGGTTGAAGTTCCGGTAAAGTTCATAGACAAAAATGAAGAGATACTTCCCATCATGAGAAACCACGATATTATTTCGATAATATTCGTTGATCTAGATAGAAAATAAAAAATAATACCAGCTGTCAGCCATCCGGTAAATAATCCTTTAAGTGAAAAACTTCTGAAAGGGATCCAAGGCAAAAACAAAGGTGTTAAAACACATCCGGAAAAATAGGCAACCAATAAATATATAATTGATAAGCTTCCGTTTTCCCAGGCAAGATCAATGGAATAACCATGTGGATTTAAACCAGCCAGAATAAAGAAAACGGCAGGAACCAATAATAAATAGTATTTACCATAGGATAGTTCTACTGGAATTAACTTTACACGATCCATTAAAGTAAATCTAACTTTTCTCATTTCAGCAGTTACTTTGTAACCCGAAGAAATATACGCTTTGATATCTTCAGCCAAAACAGGACCATACATAACAGTAAAACCGGTTTTGCTTTTTACCTCATGGGCAGCAACTCCGACTGCGCCCAGTTGAGGTACAATTACTTTTTTGTGATCAACTAGTTTTTCGAGTCCGTGTGCTTTAATTCTATAACTAAGTTCTTTTGTTCCAAAAGTTCCTTTACCAGCAGCACACCATACATTTATTCCTTTTGTGTCAAGCACCAGCATCCATGCGTCAATTCCTTTTAAAGCCAGGCGTATATGATCAAAACTTAATTTATAATTGGCAGTTACAAATATACTTGAAGACTTATCAGGATTCCCGACAGCATATAAGCCTTGCTTAACTTTATAGTTCATTCTGCCAATACTCCATCTTACTTTGATGGTGCTCCAAACATCTGTATTGCTCCATGTGGTTGAAACCTGAGGCACCTTTCCAACGATGGTGTCCAATTCACCTATGATATATTCTCTTTTAAGCATTTATCAAATTGTAATCAGTAAATAAAAACCAACTAGTACCATGATAATACCTCCCGCATATTTTAAAATAGTTCCGAATTTAGCAAATGTCTTGGAAGTTTTACCAAAACCAAGACCAACACCAATAATGATCGCTGCAAAAGTTAAACCGAATCCAAGTGCATAGGTAATCATAAGTAATATTCCCCAAATCACGCTGCCCTTTACAAAAGAAACTGCCATTACGATCGGAAAGACAGGGTTGCAACAAGAACTGCATGCCAATGTTAAACCACCAATGGTCAATCCGAAAATGATAGAAGAAAAGGTACTGCTTTTTTTATTGTTAGGATTTATAGCAATTCCGGGTATTTTGAAGGGTAACAAATCCATTGAAAAGAGTCCAAAAATAATGGAGATCAATCCGGCAGCAATTTTCCAATAATTTCCGAAGGAAGTGCTGATTAATTCAGATGCAAAGCCAATAATAGCTCCCAATATTGCCATCGAAATGATCATTCCTAAAAGGAAAAAAAGTGCATTTAAAATAACTGCTTTGGTTTTACCTGTTGATCCCAATGTTCCGGAATAACCAGCAATGACTCCTATAATGGAAAAGTTGCAGGCACAGGTAAATACGCTTAAAAATCCCATTAGAAAAACGGCAATCAATACTGTAAACCCAGCCTGATCAGAACTTAGTACTTGTTGAATCCACTGTTCCATTGTTCTTTATTTTGGGCAGCAAGATTTTTTCTCTTCTTTATCTTTTGGGCAGCAGGAACTCTTGTTTTCAGAACCTGATATTTTGGTACATGTGTTTACACCAGATGTATCGCAACCATTATTTGGTACCTGCATATTTTTTGTTTCCGTATTTACCTGAGAATTTGCATTATTATTACCCACAAGTTTCACTGTTACTATGGCTGCAGCAGCTACTATAACAGCTATAAATACGTATGTTTTCCAGGTATTGTTTTTTTTAGGTTGGCAACAATCGGTGCCATTGCAACCACATTCTTTTGAATTGTTTTTTTTATCTTCCATATTATGGTTTTTTATTGTTTATTTTTTGCCCTTTCAAGGCTTTATATTATTTTTACTTTTATTCATAGGGCGTTGCCCCATGTTATTATATTTTAGCCTTTCAGGCTAAGTCCTTATTTTTAATCTTCCATATTACATGTTTTTATAAAATTTATTAAAGCCTTCTTTTATTTCATCTCTTATGCTACGGTATGTTTTTAATATTTCTTCATCACTTCCTATTGCATCAGCAGGGTCTTCAAAACCGATGTGAAGGCGTTTCCCTACTTTGCCTGTAAATATAGGACAAGATTCTTTGGCATTGTCGCAAACGGTAATCACATAATCGAAAACATCATGCACGAACATATTCACGTTTTTAGGAGTATGAAGGCTGATATCTATACCAACTTCCTTCATAACTTCAATGGCAAAAGGATTAACTGCCTTTTCGGGTTTGGTACCTGCCGAAAAAACTTCAAAGGTATTGTCAAAAGATCTTAAGAAGCCTTCGGCCATCTGGCTGCGACAACTATTACCTGTACATAATATTAATACTCTCATATTTAAATTTTATTAACAATCACAACTACATTTATGATCAGAAATGGTTTTACTAAAAAAACTGTTAAAAGCCGATTTTATTTCATTCAATCGTTCCATATTAAGACAATAGTGTATCTTCAATCCATCAATATTCCCCTGTATTATTCCCATTTCTTTCAGCTCTTTGAGGTGCTGCGAAACGGTGGTACGACTAATAGGTAAATCAACAGATATGTTTCCTGTCTTTATTTCCTTTTCTTTTGCTAAAAGTTCTACAATGGCAACCCGGGCAGGATGCGATAACACTTTTGCATACAAGGCTATTTTCTGTTGGTTGGAGGTGAATTCTTCAGATTTGTTATTTGTCATTTTTTATTTTAATGTTTAATGACGCAAACATACGACATTAATTTTATTCCAACAAATTTTTAATGTATTTTTTTTATCATATTAAAAATCTCTTACCATAACTGATAATTGTCAATTTCAAATTGCCAATTGATATCTTTTTAAGGTAAAATAAATATTGCAAATATTCAAAAAATCACACAGAGCTTATTTGTAGGTATATAGCACATATTAATAAGATGTTATATGAATAATATAGACTGTTATTATTTATACATAATTAATTATATTAATATTATCGGGCATCATTTTCATATTTATTAATGATATATTATGTTTGAAAAGCGATTATTTATAATCTACAACCCTTAACTCATAAATATCAGGTATTTTACTTTAAATAATCTATCAATATTATATTTAACTGTAATTTTAAAACATCGCATAGTATAAATAAATGCCAAATGACATTTACCTGTTGTTTGCCCACGCTGTTTTACTATTTGCAATCATCAGAAAATATGTAGTTTTTTATATACAATTATTTTTTTACCGTTAAATTAAAAATCACTACCGTTAATAAATTTCTAAATTTTCATTCTTTTTATATAGTATATTTACATATAGAAATAGAAGAGAAAAGAAATTAACATTTTTAACATATAAAAATCAAAAATCTGGATGCAATTATTTTTTACATTAAATATATTATAAGAAATGCCAAAAAACAAATACATACCAAAGGATATGATCACATAAAGGGCGTTTGAGTTAACGTAATTATTAATATTAAAAATACAAAAATTATGAAATTCTTCAGAGTTATATTGCTTACAATTCTCAGAATTAAAGCAAGCCTTACACCGGCACAAAAAACTACAATGAAAGCCAATGTAGATGCAAACAAAGCTATTTTAAAGACCTTTGGAGTTAACCTCACTCCTGAGGAAAAATGCAAAGGTTCGAGGCTGGGCACACATAGCGTGGGTTATGGTATGTTGGCACTGAAAGTTGCCCAGGAATATCCTAATATTATTACACCAGATTTTAAAATTGATGATTTTGAAAAAAGTGTAAATCTATTCAATGATCTGGAAGAGCTGGAAACACATCTCGACGAATACATAGAAATGTTGGTTGATACCAAAATGGCCGTTGGTATGGATGTGATGATGCAGGCAAACAGGCTTTATGCCTAGGTAAAACTAGAAAGCAAACAAAATGCTGCTATAGATGAAATCAGAAAACAACTTGCACAACGTTTTAAAGGACAGGGAAAGAAAAAAATTCCAGTTGTTTATACAATACCTGCAGGTGGTAGTGTTGAAATTAGCAATGTTTTACCTTTAAGTCGCTTTATAAACAAGGGATCGGCCAATCTCGAGTTTAAAGCAGGTTCCGATCTTGCAAATAAAGTTAAAAGTTTGCAAGCTGTTGCCGTAGATGCTGGCAATTCAGCGATCGTTCCTTACGAATACACTTCTATAATTGTAATCAACAAAAGTGCTACATCAGATGGAAGCTTCACTGTTGGTTTGAAATAAACTGATTTCAAACAAAGCATCAAAAGTTCACCCTTTGGGTGAACTTTTTTTTTTCTTGCCGAATCAACTTAAACATTGTGCGAAACATATCAGAAAACAGCCCACAGTCTTCCCTTTCTGGCAAATTTACATTTGTAAATTTCAGATAAAGTTTCCATCTGATGGAAACTAGTTCTCTTCTGACGGAAACTAACTCTCCTCAGACGGAAACTAATTCTCCTCGGATGAGAACTAACTCTCCTCGGATGAGAACTAATTCTCCTCTGATGGAAACTAGTTCTCCTCTGACGGAAACTAACTCTCCTCTGACGGGAACTAACTCTCCTCGGATGGAAACTAGTTCTCTTCATTTCGAATGTTTTTCATTTCAATGGTGAGTTGTAAAGAAAATTATTTATCTGGTAAACAGCACCATAGGTGTGGTATTATGGTAGAAAGAATCAAACAATACAACAAAAGCTTCGTAGAGGCGACATTATTTGCAACTAATAATTATTTTAATAGTTATCAATTTGTTGGTGTTTATAATGTCGTGCCTACGGCACTTAATGCTTTGTTTTACTATTTTTCTACCATAATGTCGCCTCTACGAGGCTATAAAAAGCACCATAGGTGCGGCATTATGGTAGAAAACAGCAAAGCAACATAACAAAAGCCTCGTAGAGGCGATATTATTAATAGCTGATAAATAAGCATAATGATTATTTCTAAAACAAGATGCGGGCAAATAACATAAAAATGAAGCTGTTAAATTTTAAAATCAGTATTTCTACTGAGTGAAATAAAAAAAAGAGGGGTTTAATTTGGAAGTAATTTATTGAGGTTTTACAAGAAAAAAAACTTATTTGGGATTGAGGTTTGGAAATGGGGATATATTTGATTAAAATTATCTAAAAATTATAAAAAAAGAATAAGGTGTAAGAATTATATTTTAGAGTAAAATCGTATATTTTTGTTAAAAAATTCAGTAATAAATAGCAAATAGATAATCCAGAAAAAAAACATTAAAAAATAATATATTATTACTTTAAAAAAGGTCATATGTTTGTATATTTTAAAATAACAAATTATTGTAAAGTTAGTCTTAAAAAGTTTTGTTAAGATTTATTTTCATTAAAAAGAATTTTTATATAAAATAGTTATAATTAATGAATGTTTTGTTTTGGAATATAGGAAAAAGATTTATAAATAAATCAAGTTTATTAATTGATGTTTTAGAAGAAATTAAACCAGACATATTATGTATAGCTGAAGGTACTTATTCAATAGAAGAGTGTGGTGAAATTTGTGATTTGGTAAATAAACTCAACTATAATAGCTATTATTCACCAATTATAGGCAAGAAATTATTTGCATTTCCTTATTATAGAAATGGATTAAAGTTATTTTATAACAATACCATTAATTTAGCTAGTGATTTTGGATTTGAACATATTAGAAATAATGGGAGAATAATTAAAATGGAGCTAAATTATAAAGGTGAGAGCTATATCTTTATATTCTTGCACAATTATTCAAAATCAGGAAATAGAGAAGTTACTGACGAGCAAAGACTATTTATTTCTGATATAAATGCCATGTTTAAATTAAGCAAAATAGCAATTAATAATGAGAATGTAATTGTGGTTGGAGATTATAATTTAGAACCATGGGATAATATTTTAAGAATGCCAGGATATTTTGAATCATATTTTTTAAAAAAACATTATGAAATTGCAATTAGAAAATGTCAAAAGAAGTATTACAACCCAATAACTGAAAAGATTATAAATAGCAATATACAAAACTTAGGTGGTACATTTTATTCGGAAAATAGTGGATGGGCTCTTTATGACTATCCTTTATATGATGAAGACAAAATACAATTAAACTATAAAATAATAACTCAAACTACCCAAAATGAATTGTTAAAAAGTGATGATAAAATTTTCAAAGATTTCTTGATAAATGATATTGATCATTTACCAATTTTATTAGAATTATAAAAAAAGATAATATGAATGATTTAAAATTAAATTTTTTAGACGATCCATATTCAAAAGGTAAAATAACATATGTTGACCTTCTAGAAAAATATGGAAAAAAAATAACTGATTATTCAAATGGTTATTTTTCTCATGCAGTTGCTACAACAATGGTTGATGATAATCTCAAAGATATTTCATTGTATATCCTTGCCCCCGAAATTCCATATGAATATAGGATTATAAATATTGAAATAATTAATATTCAAACTGTAAAACTCTCTATGTTTCTTATAGGGAATAATTCACCACAATCATTAAGTATTAACATATCTAAAGGACTTGAATCTTTAGATAATTCTATTAATGATTTATTAAGTTCAGTTATGGCAAATGAATCTTTAAGATTACTTGTCTATCAGATTGAATTAAAAAGAAGAGTAAAAGTAAAAGAAAAAGAAGAAGAAGAAGAAGAAGAAAAAGAATAAATACTGTTGTATGAAAATTGCATCTTTGCATTTAATATCTTGTATTCTTTAACTAATACATATTCCCCAGTTCTTTAGTCTGTATATCCTTTCAGTCTTTACCCGTATCAAACGTATACAAAAGAAAACAAAACATTCAACCTCTCCAAAATGACCTCTCCTTAATCCTCTCCAAAGGAGAGGAAAACAGTTCAGTCTAATACCAAGTTGCGTTCTAAAGTGCAATATTTAAAT